>NZ_RCOA01000130.1:0-37162 GCF_004307585.1 Pseudomonas sp. Sample_20
CTGATCAGGCTCATGCGCCACGCCTCGTTCATCACCCCGCGCACGGCGTTGACGTACAGCGAAGAGGTGTTCGGTGCATAACCGTCGGCACGCAAAGCGGCGACCAGCGCCACCACGTCTTCCGGTTGCAGGCCGTGCCACGGGATTTCTTCGATATCGACGTCTTCGAAACCGAGGCGGTCAGCGGCATCTTGCAGCACATAGCGCATGGTCAACTGGCTGGAAGGTGCCAGTCGTGCCAGGTAAACGGTCAGCGGATTGCTGGTGGACGGTGCAGGTTGGGTACTCGACAAATCACTCAAACGAAACGGCCTTGGAATAAAAAATGATTCAACAAAAACTATAAATGCATGAAATGAAACGCAAAAAAACGGCGTGACTCAATGACAGGGGTTGCCGCGAAAGGCCGACAACCTGCCGTTCGAGGCGGTAAAAGTCAATCGGGCATTCCCCGAACGGTCTGTTTGCTGCTTTATCAGCACGGTAGGCGAACTGAAACATCGCGCTCTTATGTTCAATGCAGGGACTGCGAACAGGAGTGCGGCATGAAGATCACGGTGTTTGGCAGTGGTTACGTCGGTCTGGTGCAAGCGGCGGTGCTGGCTGAGGTCGGTCACGATGTCGTGTGCATGGATATCGACGCGCAGAAGATTGAGCAATTGGGCCAGGGGCACGTCAGTATTTACGAGCCGGGGCTGGCCAGCCTGGTGCGCGAGGGCCTGGACTCGAAACGCCTGCAATTCACCACTGATGAGCGACTCGCAGTGTTGCATGGGCGGGTGGCGTTCATCGCGGTGGGCACGCCGTCACGGGAGGACGGTTCGGCGGACCTGCGCTACGTGTTGTCGGTCGGCGACGCGATTGCCCGACACCGTGAGCAGCAGTTGATCGTCGTGGAAAAATCCACGGTGCCGGTGGGCACGGGTGACGCTTTGCGCAGCCACATCGAAAAGGCCCTGATCAAGATTGGCCGCCTGCTGCAGTTCGATATTGTCTCCAACCCGGAATTTCTCAAGGAAGGTTCAGCGGTTGCTGATTGCCGGCGGCCGGATCGGATCGTCATCGGTTGCGAAGGCGCTGAAGTACGCGATGTGATGCGCGATCTGTACGCGCCATTCAACCGCAACCATGACCGCATCCTGTTCATGGACCTGCGCAGCGCCGAGCTGACCAAATACGCCGCCAACTGCATGCTGGCGACCAAGATCAGTTTCATCAACCAGATCGCCGAACTCGCCGAGCACCTCGGCGCGGACATCGAATCAGTGCGCCAGGGCATCGGTGCCGATACGCGGATTGGCTATCACTTTATCTATCCGGGTTGCGGCTACGGCGGTTCGTGTTTTCCCAAAGACATGCGCGCCTTGATTCACAGTGCCGAACAGGCGCATTGCTCCAGTGATCTGCTGCAAGCGGTTGAGGCGATCAACCAGCGGCAGAAGCACAAGCTCTTTGAGCGCATCAACGCGTTCTACCGGGGCGATTTGCGCGGCAAGACCTTTGCTCTGTGGGGCCTGGCGTTCAAGCCCAACACCGACGACATGCGCGACGCGCCGAGCCGGGTTCTGCTCGAAGATTTATGGGCTGCCGGGGCCAGCGTGCGCGCGTTTGATCCGGAAGCCATGGTGGAAACCCAGAATCTCTATCCAAACGAATCAAAACTGATGTTGATGGGCACGCCGGAATCGGTACTGGCCGGCGCCGATGCGTTGATCATCTGTACCGAATGGCAACAGTTCAAGGCCCCGGATTTCGAGCTGATCAAACAGCGCCTCAACAGCCCGGTCATCTTCGACGGCCGTAACCTGTACGACGCCGGGCGCCTGGCGCGCAATGGTTTCCAGTATTTCCCGATGGGGCGTGGCGAGTCGTGCAAGTTGCCGATCACCTTGCGGCAGTGGCCGGCGGCTTCGGATGTGGCTTGATTTGCGCCTGTGGGAGTCAGTGGTAATCGTGAGGTTCAGACCCTGTGGGAGCGAGCCTGCTCGCGAATACGGTATGTCAGCGACATTGGAGGTGACTGATCCGCCGCCTTCGCGAGCAGGCTCGCTCCCACAGGGAAATCATATGCTCCGAGGGAAGCTGGTGTATCAGCTTGACCGGTGGCGGCTGCCCAGAGAGGATGGTGTTCGCCCAGGCTTCCCGAATAAGGACATTCCCCCTCCGTGGCCATGTATTCGCCGTTCATTCGCCGGTTGATGATCAGCTCGCTGACCGTGGTCATCAGCCGCGCCCTGGTCAGTCCGTTGCTGACGCTGTTCCTCAGCAACAAGCTTGGCCTCAATCCGCAGGATGTCGGCTTGCTGCTCGGCATCGCCGTGTTCAGCGCCACGCTGCTGTCGCTGTACGGCGGCTACATCATCGACAAGCTGGACAAGCGCCAGTTGCTGATTGTGGCCATGCTCTCCAGCGGTATCGGCCTGATCCTGCTGACCTTCGCGCAGAACCTGTATCTGGTCACCCTGGTGCTGATCATCAGCGAAACCGCGTCGGCGCTGTTCCTGATCGGCTCCAAGGCAATCCTCAGTGAAAACCTGCCGGTGGGCCAGCGGGTCAAGGCGTTTTCTCTCAATTACACGCTGACCAATATCGGCTACGCCGTCGGCCCGATGATTGGCGTGGTGATTGCCGGGGTGCAGTCGTCCGCGCCGTTCATCGTTGCCGGCGCGATCGCCATTGGCAGTATTTTTCTGCTGCTCGGCGCGACCAGGGATGCCAGTCCGATAACATCCGGCAGTGCGCCGCAAAGTTTCCTCAACACGCTGATGATCCTGAAAAACGACCGCACCATGGTGCTGTTCACCCTCGGTTGCCTGCTCAGCACATTGGTGCACGGGCGCTTTACGCTGTACCTGTCGCAATACCTGCTGGTCACCCACACCCAGCAACAAACGCTCGACACCATGGCCGCCCTGCTCGCCTGCAACGCAATCACGGTGATCCTGCTGCAGTACCAGGTGGGTCGCTGGCTCAGTCGCGAACACCTGCGTCACTGGATTGCCGGCGGCACCGCGCTGTTCATCGTCGGGTTGATCGGTTTCAGTCTGGCGGACAGCCTGCTCGGCTGGTGCGTGGCGATGTTCATCTTCACCTTGGGCGAAATGATCATTTACCCGGCAGACTTCCTCTTCGTCGATACCCTCGCCCCGGAGGCACTGCGCGGCAGTTACTACGGCGCGCAGAACCTGTCAGCGCTTGGCGGGGCTGCCAGCCCGGTAATGTGCGGGTTTCTATTGATGCACACGCCGGCGCCGAGCATGTTCTACGCCCTGAGCGGCTTGGCGGCGCTGGGCGGATATCTGTGCTTCATCAGTGCGCGCCGCACCGCTTCAATGCAAAAATAGTGCACTAAAACTGCATTTATATGAATTTGTCAGCATCGAGTTTGATCGGCAAACTACGCGCGTTCCTCCCCCAATGTTGGAACGCTTCGAGGGCTTTCCGGATATGCCGGACAAGTCCTTTTTTTTGCCCCGGATTTTGTAAAGGATCAGTTCTACATGCTTGCTCGCTGGTTGCCCGCTGCCATCAACACCCGCCCCACTGAATGGAGCCGTGCCGCGATCGGCATGGCCTTGGGCACGCTGTTCAGCGTGTGGATGTGCGCGCAGGTGTTCGGCCATGACGTTGCCTTTCACTTGGTCGGCCCGCTCGGCGCTTCGGCGGTGCTGCTGTTCGCCGTGTCCTCCGGCGCCCTCGCCCAGCCATGGTCGATTCTCGGCGGCTACCTGTGCGCCGGCGTGGTCGCCTTGCTGGTCGCCCATGTGCTTGGCCGTACGCTGGGCAGCGCCTGCCTTGCCGCCGGCATGGCAGTGATTCTGATGTGCTGGCTGCGTTGCCTGCACCCACCGGCCGGCGCCTTGGCGTTGACACTGGTGCTGGCCGACCCTGCGACCATCGCCATGGACTGGAAAGCCATGGAGCCGGTGATGCTCGGCGCGCTGTGCATGCTCGTCAGCGCGCTGGCCTATAACAACCTGACCCGCATCCGCTATCCGAAGCGCGCTGCTGACCCGGCACCGCCAGTGGTCCCGGTCGACCGCCAGGCAATTACCGTCGAAGACCTGAAACTGGCGCTGGCCGACATGGAAGCCTTCATCGACGTCACCCCCGAAGACCTCGAACGGCTGATCCACGCCAGCGAATTGCACGCCAAGCGCCGCAGCATCAGCGAAACCTTTCGATAGCCACGCAATTTCGAGGCATGTAAAAACGCAGATTCCCCCTGCACATATCCCCGTTGTACACGACAAATTTGCACTGTTACGATCCGCTAACGCCCGCGCGCGGGCTTTTCGAATAAAGACAATAAAAAGCAGGGAGTTACAGATGACAGCTCAGGCTTCATCCCGGCGGACCCCGTCCATGGATGCCTTACCAAACGACGTGCTGGCCGAGGTGCGCAACCATATCGGCCACCTGACCCTCAACCGCCCTGCGGGCCTCAATGCAATCACCCTGGACATGGTGCGTCTGCTGCAACAGCAGCTCGATGCCTGGGCGTCTGACGCCGATGTGCACGCCGTGGTATTGCGCGGTGCCGGCGAAAAGGCATTCTGCGCCGGCGGCGATATTCGTTCGCTGTACGACAGCTACAAGAGCGGCGACACGCTGCACGAAGATTTCTTCGTCGAGGAATACGCCCTCGACCTGACGATTCATCACTACCGCAAACCGGTGCTGGCCCTGATGGACGGTTTCGTCCTCGGCGGTGGCATGGGCCTGGTACAAGGCGCCGATCTGCGCGTGGTCACCGAGAAGAGCCGACTGGCGATGCCGGAAGTGGCCATCGGTTATTTCCCCGACGTCGGCGGCAGTTATTTCCTGCCACGCATTCCCGGTGAACTGGGGATTTATCTGGGCGTCAGCGGCGTGCAGATTCGCGCGGCCGATGCGCTGTACTGCGGCCTCGCCGACTGGTATCTGGACAGCAGCAAACTGGCCCTGCTCGACGAAAAACTCGATCAGATGGAGTGGCAGGACACGCCGCTGAAGTCGCTGCAGAACCTGCTGGCCAAGCACGCCGTGCAAACCCTGCCCGATGCGCCCCTCCAAGCGTTGCGCCCGGCCATCGACCACTTCTTCGCCCTGCCCGACGTGCCGAGCATGATCGAGCAATTGCGCGCCGTCACTGTCGCCGACAGCCACGAATGGGCGGTCACCACGGCGGATCTGCTGGAAACTCGCTCGCCGCTGGCCATGGCCGTGACCCTGGAAATGCTCCGTCGCGGCAGACATTTGAGTCTGGAGAATTGCTTTGCTCTGGAGCTGCATCTGGACCGCCAGTGGTTTGCCCGTGGCGACCTGATCGAAGGCGTGCGCGCCCTGCTGATCGACAAGGACAAGTCACCGCGCTGGAACCCGCCAACCGTCGCTGAGCTGGACGCTGCGCAGGTGGCGAGCTTCTTCCATGGTTTTGATGAGAGCGGGAGCTGAGTCATGCACGATCTCGAACTGACTGAAGAACAAGTGATGATCCGCGACATGGCCCGGGATTTTGCCCGTGGCGAAATCGCGCCCCACGCCCAGGCCTGGGAAAAGGCTGGCTGGATCGACGACGCGCTGGTGGCGAAGATGGGCGAGCTGGGCCTGCTCGGCATGGTTGTGCCGGAAGAATGGGGTGGCACCTACGTCGATTACGTTGCCTATGCCCTGGCGGTTGAGGAAATCTCTGCCGGCGATGGCGCGACCGGCGCGTTCATGAGCATTCACAACTCGGTGGGTTGTGGCCCGGTGCTCAACTACGGCAGCGACGAACAGAAACAGACCTGGCTGGCCGATCTGGCCAGTGGGCAGACCATCGGTTGCTTCTGTCTGACCGAACCCCAGGCCGGCTCCGAAGCACACAACCTGCGCACCCGCGCCGAACTGCGCGACGGCCAATGGGTGATCAACGGCGCCAAGCAATTCGTCAGCAATGGAAAGCGGGCAAAACTGGCGATCGTCTTCGCGGTGACCGACCCGGATCTTGGCAAGAAAGGCCTTTCGGCGTTTCTGGTGCCCACCGACACACCGGGTTTCATCGTCGATCGTACCGAACACAAAATGGGCATCCGCGCCTCCGACACCTGCGCGGTGACGCTGAACAACTGCAGCATCCCCGAGGCGAATCTGCTCGGCGAACGCGGCAAGGGCCTGGCGATTGCCCTGTCCAACCTTGAAGGCGGACGCATCGGCATCGCCGCGCAGGCATTGGGTATCGCCCGGGCAGCGTTTGAAGCGGCGTTGGCCTACTCGAAAGACCGGGTGCAATTCGACAAGCCGATCATCGAGCACCAGAGCATCGCCAATCTGCTGGCTGACATGCACATGCAGATCAACGCCGCGCGGTTGCTGATCCTCCATGCGGCGCGGCTGAGGACGGCGGGCAAACCATGCTTGTCCGAGGCTTCGCAGGCCAAGCTGTTTGCTTCGGAAATGGCCGAGAAGGTCTGTTCGTCGGCGATCCAGATCCATGGCGGCTATGGCTATCTGGAGGATTACCCGGTCGAAAAGTACTACCGCGATGCGCGGATTACCCAGATTTATGAAGGATCGAGCGAGATACAGCGGATGGTGATTGCGCGGGATTTGAAGAACTATCAGCTGTAAAAGCTTCGCGAGCAGGCTCGCTCCCACATTGGACGGTGCAGATCCTGTGGGAGCGAGCCTGCTCGCGAAAGCGTCAGCTTAGGCACCTCATCTATTTGCCTTGGAATGCAGCCTCACGCTTGGCAATAAACGCCGCCATCCCTTCCTTCTGATCCTGCGTCGCAAACGCGGCATGAAACACCCGCCGCTCGAAACGCACGCCTTCGCTCAGGTTGACCTCGAACGCGCGGTTGACGCTCTCCTTGATCATCATCGCAATCGGCAGTGACTTGCCAGCGATCACCGCTGCAACTTTCAGCGCCTCATCAAGCAGCTCATCGCTCGGCACGATCCGCGCGACGATGCCGCAGCGCTCGGCTTCCACCGCGTCGATCATGCGCCCGCTCAGGCACATTTCCATGGCTTTGGCTTTGCCCACGGCGCGGGTCAGGCGCTGGGTGCCGCCCATGCCCGGCAGCACGCCGAGGTTGATTTCCGGCTGGCCGAATCTGGCGTTGTCGCCAGCCAGGATGAAGTCGCACATCAGCGCCAGTTCACAGCCGCCGCCGAGGGCAAAGCCGTTGACCGCTGCGATGATTGGCTTGCGTCGGTTGGCCACTCGATCGCTGTCGCTGAACAGGTCGTCCATGTAGATTTGCGGATAGGTCAGCTCAGCCATTTCCTTGATGTCGGCGCCGGCAGCGAAAGCTTTTTTCGAACCGGTGAGGACGATGCAGCCAATGTGCGCATCGGCTTCCAGCGTATCGAGGGCGTGGTTCACTTCGCTGACCAGTTGCGCGTTCAACGCGTTCAGCGCCTGCGGCCGGTTGAGGGTGATCAGGCCAACGCGGTCGCGGGTTTCCAGCAGAATCGTTTCGTAAGTCATGAATAAAATTCCTTGTCAGAGATTGCGCGAAATGACCATGCGCTGAATGTCGCTGGTGCCTTCGTAGATCTGGCAGACGCGCACGTCGCGGTAGATGCGTTCCAGCGGGAAGTCGTTGAGGTAACCGTAACCGCCGAGGGTTTGCAAGGCCATGGAACAGACCTTCTCGGCCATTTCCGAGGCGAACAGCTTGGCCATCGACGCCTCGACCAGCGCCGGTTGGCCGCTGTCACGCAAGGCTGCGGCGTAATGCACCATCTGCCGGGCGACGGCAATTTGCGTGGCCATGTCCGCCAGGCGGAACGCCACGGCCTGATGCTCGATGATCGGCTTGCCGAAGGTGTCACGCTCGCGGGCGTAATCACGCGCGGCCTCGAACGCGGCGCGGGCCATACCGACGGCTTGTGAGGCGATACCGACGCGGCCGCCTTCGAGGTTGGCCAAGGCAATCTTGTAGCCCTCGCCCTCCTCGCCCAGCCGATTGGCCACCGGCACTTTCACATCTTCGAAGAGGATCTGGCAGGTGTCGGAGGCGTGCTGGCCGAGTTTGTCTTCGACCCGCGCGACTTTGTAGCCCGGCGAGTCGGTCGGCACGATAAACGCGCTGATCCCGCGCTTGCCGGCGCTCGGGTCGGTCACGGCAAACACGATCACGATGCCGGCGTTCTGCCCGGAGGTGATGAACTGTTTGCAACCGTTGAGCACGTAGTGATCGCCTTCCAGCCGCGCGCGGGTTTTCAGGCTGCTGGCATCGGAACCGGCCTGCGGTTCGGTCAGCGCGAACGCACCGAGCATGGCGCCGCTGGCCAATGGTTTGAGGAAGCGTTCACGCTGGTCATCATTGCCGAACTTGAGAATCGGCACACAGCCGACCGAGTTGTGCACGCTCATGATCGTCGAGCACGCACCGTCGCCCGCGGCGATTTCTTCCAGGGCCATGGCGTAGGCCAGGTAGCCAGTTTCACAGCCGCCCCACTGCTCCGGCACGAGCATGCCGAAAAAGCCCAGCTCAGCCATCTCGGCGATGGCTTCCTTGGGGAATCGGTGTTCGCGATCCCACTCGGCGGCGAACGGCTTGAGCCGTTCCTCGGCAAACTGCCGGGCCATTTCGCGGATCTGGGTTTGGTCTTCGTTGGGGATCATCGTGATTCCTTCAAATCTGAGTACGACATAGAACCCTGTGGGAGCGAGCCTGCTCGCGAAAGCGGTGTATCAGTCACGCATGTGCCGGCTGAAACGACGTCTTCGCGAGCAGGCTCGCTCCCACAGTTGATCGGCGATGCCTTCAGTAAACGCATTCCACAGCCATGGCCGTGGCTTCGCCGCCGCCAATGCAGATCGCTGCAATGCCGCGCTTGAGTTGTTTCTGCCGCAGCGCCGCGAGCAACGTCACCAGAATCCTCGCTCCCGACGCACCGATCGGATGGCCCAGCGCGCAGGCGCCGCCGTGCACGTTGAGCTTGTCGTGGGGAATCTCCAGGTGCGTCATCGCCGCCATGCCGACCACGGCAAACGCCTCGTTGACTTCAAACAGATCCACCTGATCCAGCGCCCAACCGGTCTTCTTCACCAATTTCTTGATCGCGCCAATCGGCGCGGTGGGAAACAGGCCTGGGGTATCCGCGAACGCAGCGTGGCCATGAATCACCGCCAGTGGCTTGAGGCCCAGTTGCTGCGCGTGGGACTGACGCATCAGCACCAGCGCCGCCGCGCCGTCGGAAATCGAGCTGGAGTTGGCTGCGGTGACCGTGCCGCCGTCGCGGAACGCCGGTTTCAGCGAGGCAACCTTGTCGAGTTTGGCTTTTGGCGGCTGTTCATCGTTGCTGATCACTACCTGCTCTTTGCCGACGGTCACCGTCAGCGGGACGATTTCGTCCTTGAAGCTGCCATTCTTGATCGCCTGTTGCGCGCGGGTGGTCGAAGCAATGGCGAAAGCATCCTGCGCTTCGCGGCTGAAGCCGTTGGCCTCGGCGCAATCCTCGGCGAAGGTGCCCATCAGGCGGCCCTTGTCGTAGGCGTCTTCGAGGCCGTCGAGGAACATCGAATCGAGCACGCGGCCATGGCCCATGCGATAGCCGGCGCGGGCGCGATCGAGCAGGTACGGCGAGTTGGACATGCTTTCCATGCCGCCGGCGATCACCACGTCGGCGCTGCCGGCAAGCAGCATGTCGTGAGCCATGATGGTGGTCTGCATGCCCGAGCCGCACATCTTGTTGACCGTGGTGCAGCGCGTCGATTTATCCAGCCCGGCGCCGAGTGCGGCCTGACGTGCCGGCGCCTGGCCGAGGCCGGCGGGCAGTACGCAACCAAACAGCACTTCATCAACCGCGTCGCTGGCGACACCGGCGCGTTCGACCGCAGCCTTGATCGCCGCCGCGCCGAGTTGCGGTGCGGTAAGGCTTTTCAGTTCACCTTGAAAACCACCCATCGGCGTGCGGACAGCGCTGACGATAACAATCGGATCATTGGACATAGTCATGACTAATCCTCCTTACTTGGCGGCCATGCGCAAGGCGCCGTCGAGACGGATCACCTCGCCGTTGAGCATGCTGTTTTCGATGATGTGGCGCACCAGCGCGGCGTATTCGGCAGGCTTGCCCAGACGCGGCGGGAACGGCACACCAGCGGCCAGCGAGTCGCGCACTTCCGGGGTCATGCTGGCCATCATCGGCGTTTCAAAAATGCCCGGGGCGATGGTCATCACGCGGATGCCGAAGCGCGCCAGCTCGCGGGCGGCTGGCAGGGTCAGGCTGGCGATCGCGCCTTTGGATGCCGAGTAAGCAGCCTGGCCAATCTGACCATCAAACGCTGCGACCGAGGCGGTGTTGATGATCACGCCACGCTCGCCGTCAGCGTTGGCTTCGCTCTCGGCGATCGCCGCCGCAGCCAGGCGCAGCATGTTGAAACTGCCGATCAGGTTGACGTTGATCACTTGCGCAAAGCTGCTGAGCGCGTGCGGGCCGTTCTTTCCGAGAATTTTCTCGCCGCGAACGATGCCGGCGCAGTTGATCAGGCCGTTGAGGCTGCCAAATGCGGCAACGGTCGCCTGCACAGCGGCTTCGGCGGCGGCTTCATTGCTGATGTCGGCAACCACGCTTTGCGCACCCAGGCGCTGAGCCTGAGCGGCGACGGCTTCGGCGTTCATGTCGACCAGCATGACTTTGGCGCCGGCACTGACCAGCAATTCAGCGCTGGCGGCACCGAGGCCTGAAGCGCCGCCGGTGACGATAAAAACCTTGTTCTCGATCTGCATGACGGTGTTTCCTTGGATTCAAGCTGAAACGTTGTGCGCCGCGGCCTCTTGAGCCTTGGCGATTTCCTGGTTGCGCAAGATAAAGCGCTGCAATTTGCCACTCGGGGTTTTGGGCAATTCGCTGACAAATTCGATTTCACGCGGGTACGAATGCGCGGCCAGACGCTTGCGTACGTGTTGGCGCAGCTCTTCGGCCAACTCCGGCGCGGCGCGGTACTGCGCGCTCAGCACGACAAAGGCTTTGACCAGTTCGGTGCGTTCCGGGTCGGGTTTGCCGACGACCGCCGCCTCGACCACGGCAGGGTGTTCGATCAGCGCGCTTTCCACGTCGAACGGGCCGACGCGGTAGCCCGAAGTGGTGATCACATCATCACTGCGACCGACGAAGCTGATGCTGCCGTCCGGGTTCCACTCCACGGTGTCGCCGCTTAGATAGTAGTTGCCGACGAAGGCCTTGGTCGGCGCGCCTTCGTAGCCGCCGAACCAGCACATCGGCGACTGCGGGCGGTCGATGGCAAGAATGCCCGGCTGACCGACGCCGAGTTCGTTGTATTGCTCATCGAGCACGACGATGCGATGGCCCGGCGAAGCGAAACCCGCCGCGCCGACATGCACCGGGTGCTCGAGGCCGTGGTGGTTGCACAGCACCATGCCCAGTTCGGTCTGGCCGTAATGGTCGTGAATGACCACGCCGAGGTTATCGGCGAACCAGCGGATCACTTCCGGGTTCAGCGGTTCACCGGCGCTGCTGACGATGCGCAGTTTGCCCTTGATCGATCTGGCAAACTCCTCGCCACCGGCAATCAGCAAACGATAGGCAGTGGGCGAGCCGGTGAGATTGGTAATGCCGTATTTGTTGATCACCCGACAGGTGCTTTCGAGGGTGAACGGGCCATCGTAGAAGGTAATCGGGTGCCCCAGCGCCAAGGGCCCGGTCACGCCGAAATAAATGCCGTAGGCCCATCCCGGATCGGCGACATTCCAGAACGCGTCTTCAGGGCGCAGGTCCACTGCATCACGGGTGTAGCTCTGGAAGGCGACGATGGCTTTGAGCGGCACTGACAGCGCTTTCGCCGGCCCCGTGGTGCCCGAGGTGAACATCAGCAGGAACGGGTCTTCGCCGGTCAGTAACACCGGTTCGCAAACATTGGAATGGTTGGCCAGCTCAGCCCAGAAACTGAAATCACCGCGAACAATGCCCTGACCTTTGGCGCCGGCCACGGTGACGACGGTCGGGCAGGCGCTGACTTCACTGAGCTTGGGACGATTGACCGCATCGGTGACCACGACTTTCGCCCCGGAACTGTTCAAGCGATGTTCGAGGGCTTTGGGGCCGAACGCGGTGAATAGCGGCTGATACACCGCGCCGATGCGCCAGGTGGCGAGCACGGTGATGAGTAATTCGACGTTGCGCGGCAGCAGGCCGGCGACCTTGTCGCCCTTCTGCACGCCCTGGGCGAGGAGGAAATTGGCGAAACGCGCGGCTTTGTCTTGCAGATCAGTGAAGGTGTAAGTCGCACTTGAGCCGTCGCGACCTTCCCAGAACAACGCAATGCGCCCGGGCAACGCATGGCGGTCGCAACATTCGATGCAGGCGTTGAGTGCCGCCAGCGTGCCGCTGAGCGACGCATCGACGGTGTGCTGATAATCGAACTGTTCGGTGGCAGACAAGTAATCGCGCATTGCCAGAATCCCTCGGTGTTTTTATTAGGCTGGGAACCGTAAACAACACAGGGATAGTCGCGCCGCGCGGGGCTCGGGGCAATGGTCAAAGTTATCAAAGTGGCTGACTGGTTTGGCCAAGAGGTTGGGGCCGCATCCCCTGTAGGAGCTGACGAGTGCAACGAGGCTGCGATCTTTTGATCTTGATTTTTACCATCAAGTACAAGATCAAAAGATCGCAGCCTTCGGCAGCTCCTACAGGAGACCGCATTGCAAAAATGTGGGAGCGAGCCTGCTCGCGAAGGCGTCGGGTCAGACCACCTCATTGAGGATCAGTGTGCGGTAATGCCCCGGGTTCGACCCCGACCACTTGCGAAACGCCTTGTAGAACGAACTGGCATCAGCAAAACCCAGGCGTGCAGCAATCTCGACGAAACTGATCGAAGGCTCTGCCAGCCAGGTGATTGCCAGCTCCTTGCGCACACTGTCCTTGAGGCCCTGATAGGTCTGCCCTTCCTCGGCCAGACGCCGGCGCAGGGTCGAGGCGGACATGCACAGTTGCTGGGCCAGCGCCTCGGTTTCCGGCCATTGCTCGGCGGGCAGCTGTCGCAGATCCTGCTTGATCCGGCTGGCGAGGCTGTCGGGGTCGCGGTACTTGACCAGAATGTTCGCCGGCGCCTGGGCCAGGAAGCGCTTGAGTTCTTCGGCACTGCGTTTGATCGGCAGATCGAGGCAATCAGCGGAAAAGATCATTCGTGTTCGCGGGCGCTCAAACCGCAGGTTTTCCGAAAACATCACCCGATAGTCATCAGTGAAATCCGGTTCGGCGCAGCGCAGTTCAATGGCGAGAATCGGAATCCGCCGCCCGGCCAGCCAGCATGCGACGCCGTGCACGATCATCCAGTAAGTGAAATAGGTAAAGGCGCGGCGCGGCTCGGCGTCGTCTTCGAGCAGGACGATTTCCGCAAGGCTCTGCTGATGCACCAGTTGCGCCGGCAGTTTTTCCAGCATCAGCGACAGGAACGTCAGACCGGTATCCAGCGCCGCCGCCAGCGTCGGTTGCGCCATGGCGCTGCGACACAGAAATGCCAGGCTGCCGGACTTGAGCGGGCGCGGGTCCATGCCGAAGAACTCGTCATCACCGCGTCGTGCCAGCAGGCGCCAGAGTTTGGCGTATTGCGAGGCCGGCACCCTGCCCTCATCGGCCGCTAACAAAGCCGGATCGATGCCGACCTTGCTCAACGCCTCATCCGTCGCCGCGCCCGGGGCACAACTTTGCAGCAGCGCTTCGCGCACCAGTTGAATGGCAATGGTGTCTTTTTCCGCCATGGAGCGAGATGAGCCTTGTTGTTTTTTGGGTGGTGGGCATCTTAACCCAGCTGCTGAAGTCACCGCAGGACCAATGTGGGAGCGAGCTTGCTCGCGAAGGCGGTGTGTCAGATAAACAAATGTCACAGGCATACCGCATTCGCGAGCAGACTCGCTCCCACAGGAATCACAGTTGTTCAGCTAAGGTTCAGCTAAATGTCAATGAATGCCATTTGGGAATGAGTGTCATTATGTTACAACTTAGCCTCCTATCTAAATCGCTGTGGCTCGCCAATGCTCGTTCCCTTTTTGATCATGTTGCGCGAAGGCATCGAGGCCGCGCTCATCGTCGGCATCATTGCCAGTTATTTGCAGCAGACCGGCCGTGGCCAATGGATGCCAGCGGTATGGATCGGCGTCTTCCTCGCCGCCGCCCTTGCCCTGCTGGTCGGTGGTGGTCTGGAGCTGGTCAGCGCTGAATTCCCGCAAAAGCAGCAGGAATTATTCGAAGGCGTGGTCGGTCTGGTCGCCGTGGGCATTCTCAGTTCGATGGTGTTCTGGATGCGCAAGGTCGCGCGGTCGATCAAGCACTCGCTGCAAGCCTCGCTGGATCAAGCGCTGACGCAATCCAGGCATCAAGTGATTGCACTGATCGCCATGGTCTTCTTCGCCGTCGCTCGCGAAGGCCTGGAGACGGTGTTCTTCCTGCTCGCCGTGTTCCAGCAAAGCGAAGGCCCGGGCGCGCCGGTTGGCGCCCTGCTCGGCCTGATCCTGGCGGTGATCGTCGGTTTCCTGATCTACAGCGGCAGCATGCGCCTCAATCTCTCGGCGTTCTTCAAGTGGACCGGATTGTTCATCCTCGTGGTCGCCGCCGGGATTCTCGCCAACTCGGTGCAGGCGCTGCATGAAGCCGGGCTGTGGAATCACCTGCAAACGGTGCTGTTCGACTTTAGCGCGACGCTGCCGATGGACGGCCCGCTGGGCTCGGTGCTGGCCGGCATGTTCGGTTATCAGGATGCGCCGACCGTCAGCACCTTGGGCGCGTACCTGATTTATCTGCTGCTGGCACTGGTGATGTTCTTCATGCCCGCGCCTCGCCAGGCGACGCCAACCACTTCCGTTTCCAGCCAATAAGGCCCTTCATGTCTACTACCCAAACCCCTCCGGCCCTGCGTTGGGCGCTGGCCGGCTCGGTGCTGCTGATGATCGCCGCCGGCGGGCTGTTCTGGTACGCCTCGAACATGGCCGCCGCCAAGCGTCAGCACAACCACGACGAAATCGTCGTCAACATCCATCCCCACAGTTGCGAGCCGAACGCACTGACGGTGCCGGCCGGCCGCGCCAGTTTCCGCATCGTCAACCGCTCCGAGCGTGCGGTCGAGTGGGAAATTCTCGACGGCGTGCTGGTGGTCGAAGAGCGGGAAAACATCGCGCCGGGCCTGAGCCAGGTGATCAACGCCAACCTGCAACCGGGCGACTATGCGATCACTTGCGGCCTGCTCAGCAACCCGCGCGGCACTTTGCACGTCACACCGACGGCCGCTTCCGATGCCGCCGCCAAGGCCAAGCCATCGATGGTGGCTTTCGTCGGGCCGCTGTCGGAATTTCGCGTGTATCTGGCCGTTCAGGGCAGCGCGTTGATCAAAGCGGCGACGGCGCTGAATCAGGCGATCGCCAGTGGTGATCTGGCGCAGGCGCAAGCGTTGTACCTGCCGGCGCGTGCTGCCTATCAGCGTGTGGCGCCGGCGGCGCAGCGCCTGGCCGAGCTGGACAATCAGATCAATGCCCGCGCCGATTATTTCGAAAAGCGCGAACAGGATCCGGCCTTTGTCGGTTTCCATCGCCTCGAATACGCGCTGTTCCAGCAGCGCAATCTCGACGATGTCACGCCGATTGCCCAGCGCTTGCTCGCAGATGTCACCACCCTCAAGCAACAGTTGCTCGCGCAGTCACTGCCGCCGGAGCAACTGGTGGGCATCGTCGTGCGCAACCTCAACAGCCTCGCCGAGGTGCGCGCCGGCAGCGGCGAGGAAGAACGCTACAGCCACAGCGATCTCAACGGTTTCGCCGCCAACGCGCAGACCGCGCGCAAGGTCGTCGACCTGTTGCGCCCGATGCTGAGCAAATCCTCTGCTGACGTGTTGGCGAATGTCGACCAGGCCATGAGTGACTTCGAAAGCCAGCTCAACGCGTTCAAATCCGCTGATGGCTACGTCAGTTACGACGCAGTGACCGCCGCGCAACGCCAGCAGATCACCGCCAAAGCCAAGGCCCTGGCCACGGCGCTGAATGGCATCGACCCCGCCCTCGGCCTATCCGGCCTGTAAGCAGAAGACCACGACAGATGAACGATTCAGAACCTCTCAACCTGCAACGGCGCCGCGTGCTGATGGGCATGGGCGCCGCTGGTGTCGCCCTTGCTGGATCGGCGCTGAGCTGCCCGGCCATGGCCGCGCAGCCTGCGCAAGTCACCGAAGCGCCGAGCAGCGACAAGACCGAAGACCGCCACGACTTCCACGGTGTGCACCAGGCCGGCATCGTCAGCCCGCGCCCGGCCTCCGGGATGCTGGTGGCGTTCGATGTGCTGGCCAGCGATCGCGAAGACCTTGAGCGGCTGTTCCGCACCCTCAACGAACGCATCGCGTTTTTGATGAAAGGCGGCCCGGTCGCGCAGGTCGACCCGAAACTGCCACCGCTGGACTCCGGCATCCTCGGCCCGGTGGTCACCCCGGACAACCTGACCATCACCGTCTCTGTCGGCGATTCGCTGTTCGACGAGCGCTTCGGTCTGGCGGCGGCAAAGCCCAAGCGTCTGCAACGCATGGTCGGCTTTCCCAACGATGCGCTGGACGCCGATTGCTGCCATGGCGACCTGAGTCTGCAGTTCTGCGCCAACACCGCCGACACCAACATTCACGCCCTGCGCGACATCGTCAAGAATCTTCCTGATCTGTTGCTGGTGCGCTGGAAACAGGAAGGCAGCGTCCCGCCGCAAGCCCCGGCCAAACCCGGTGTACCGGCGCAGTCGGCGCGCAACTTTCTCGGTTTTCGCGATGGCTCGGCCAACCCTGATTCCAACGACGCCAAGGCCATGGAGCGGATTGTCTGGGTACAACCGGACAGTGACGAACCGGCCTGGGCTGCCCACGGCAGTTATCAAGCGGTGCGCATCATCCGCAACTTCGTCGAGCGCTGGGATCGCACGCCGTTGCAGGAGCAGGAAAGCATTCTCGGCCGGGTCAAGAGCAGCGGCGCGCCCATCGGCGGCCACAAGGAAAGCGAAGTGCCGGATTACAGCAAGGACCCCGCCGGCAAACTGACCAGGCTCGATGCGCACATTCGTCTGGCCAACCCGCGCACCGCCGCGACCCAGGCCAATCTGATCCTGCGTCGGCCGTTCAACTACTCCAACGGCGTCAACAAGAACGGCCAGCTCGACATGGGCCTGCTGTTCATCTGCTACCAGGCCGATCTGGAAAAAGGCTTTATCACCGTGCAAACCCGCCTCAACGGCGAACCGCTTGAGGAATACCTCAAACCGGTCGGCGGCGGTTACTTCTTCACCCTGCCCGGCGTGACCGGCGATGACGATTTCATCGGTCGCTCGTTACTCGCTGCCACCTCCCAAAAAAAACCGCATGACACCCAACCGACACTGGAGCCGCCCCATGAAAAAGACGCCACTCGCGTTATTGCTGACCCTTGGTTTGCTCAACACCCCGCTAGCGGCGTTCGCCGCGACCGCGCCGCTGGATCTGGTGGGGCCGGTGTCGGACTACAAGATTTACGTCACCGAGAAACTCGATGAGCTGGCCAGCCACACCCAGCAGTTCACTGACGCGGTGAAGAAAGGCGATCTGGCAACGGCGCAGAAGCTCTACGCGCCGACGCGGGTGTATTACGAGTCGATCGAGCCGATTGCCGAGCTGTTCAGCGATCTCGATGCGTCCATCGACTCGCGTGTTGACGATCACGAAAAAGGCGTAAAGGCCGAGGACTTCACTGGCTTTCACCGCATCGAATATTCGTTGTTCGCGGAGAAGTCCACCAAGGGTCTGGATGCATTGGCCGACGGTTTGAACAAAGACGTGCAGGATCTGCAAACCCGTGTGGCCGGCCTGACCTTCCCGCCGGAGAAAGTCGTTGGCGGCGCTGCTGCGCTGTTGGAAGAAGTGGCGGCGACGAAGATTTCCGGCGAGGAGGACCGCTACAGCCACACCGACCTGTACGACTTCCAAGGCAATATTGACGGCGCCAAGAAAATCGTCGACCTGTTCCGCCCGCAGATCGAACAGCAGGACAAGGCATTCGTAGCGAAAGTCGACAAGAACTTCGCCACGGTCGACAGGATTCTGGCCAAGTACAAGACTGCGGATGGCGGGTTTGAGACCTATGACAAGGTCAAGGACAACGACCGCAAGGCGCTGGTCGGGCCGGTGAATACGCTGGCGGAGGATCTTTCGATGATGCGCGGGAAGTTGGGTCTGAACTGATTTTTTAGCCTCTGGTCTGGCCCCTTCGCGAGCAGGCTCGCTCCCACAGTTGGAATGCATTTCCCTGTGGGAGCGAGCCTGCTCGCGAAAGCAATTCCGGACGCGCTAGAGAATCCTGTAGAGCAACCGCTCAATCCTCACCCGACTCACCCGCTTGAGAAACTTCGCCACCCCTGCCGGGTAATCTGGCAGTGTCTCCAGGGTCTGGAAACTGTCGATCCGCGTGGTATGGCGGAAGATGTTTTCCAGCTCTTTCGCCCGTGGCTCCAGCCACTCGCCTTTCGGGTCTTCGATCAGCAGCGCGTTTTCCAGGTCGAGGCGAAACGCGCGCGGATTGAGGTTGTTGCCAGTCAGCAAGGTGTAGCGCTGATCGATCCACATGCCTTTAAGGTGATAGGTGTTGTCACCGTCGCGCCACAAGTGCAGGTTCAACTGGCCACTGTCGATGCTGTGCTGATGGCGTTTGGCGAAGCGGCGCAGGCTGATCTCGTATAGATACGGCAGCGCAGCGATCACCTTGAACGGCTCGCTCGGCGGAATGTAGAAATCGTTGGCGGTCTTGTCGCCGACCACGATATCGATCTTCACGCCACGGGCCAGCGCTCGATTGATCTCACGAATCACGCCCAGGGGCAGGTTGAAGTACGGCGTGCAGATGGTCAGCTGCTTTTGCGCGCTGGCGATCAGCTCGAGAATCGCCCGGTTCAGCGCGTTGTTCTTGCCGACGCCGAGCAGTGGCGTGACCGACAGACCTTCTCGGCTGGTGCTGCCGGCGCCGGTGTCGTAAGTCGCGTATTTGAGACGGCTGCGCAGGTCGCCGATGTCGTTGCGCAGGCTGCGGGTAGTCGGCAGGTTGGGCAGGTCGAGACGGTGCACGGCTTTCGATTCGATCAGGCCATGCTTGACCAGGTGATGCATCGAATCCGCCAGCTCGCGACTGTGCAGCACGTGGTAACGGTCGAAACGGTACTTGTCAAATTTGTGCAGATAGACGTTGTTGAGGCTGGCGCCGCTGTAGACCACCTTGTCGTCAATCACGAAGCCTTTGAGGTGCAGCACGCCGAACAGCTCGCGGGTCTGCACCGGCACGCCGTAGATCGGTACTTCGCTCTGGTGCGTGCGGGTCATGTCCTGATACCAGGCGGCGTTGCCCGGCTGCTTACCGGCGCCAATCAAACCGCGCTGGGCGCGCAACCAGTCGACCACCACGGCGATTTCCAGCTCGGGACGCTTGAGCTTGGCCGCGTGCAGGGCATCGAGGATTTCCTGACCGGCTTCGTCCTGCTGCAAATACAGCGCGACGATGTAGATCCGCTGGGTCGCTGCGGCGATTTGCTCGAGCAGGCAGCGTCGGAATTCGGCAGCACTGGACAGAATGCTCACCGCCTCGGCGGTCAGCGCGAAGCTGCGCAGTTTAGGCAGCAGAGAACGTTTGAAAAGCAACGGCATAAGGCTCGCAAGGTTCGATTCCGAAGAGTTTGAGAGCTTACACCATCGTCTGCGCCGGGTCTTGTCAGTGTCCGTAATGGCCCCTTCGCGAGCAGGCTCGCTCCCACCGTTGAAATGCATTCCCCTGTGGGAGCGAGCGTGCTCGCGAAAGCTTTTCACACACGCTGAAGAAATTCGCTTGACCAAGGAGAACACTCGTTCTACTGTTCGCCACATGAACAAATCAATCAGCAATGAGACACGCGACATCATTCTGGATGTCACCGAAAAGTTGATCTACAAAAGTGGCATCGCTGCCACCAGCATGGATCTTCTGGTGAAGACCGCCGGCGTCTCCAGAAAAAGCATTTACCGTTACTTTGCCGACAAGGACGCACTGGTTATCGCAGCCCTTCAGCGACGCGATGTTCGCTGGATGCACTGGTTCACACAGGCTGTCGATCAGGCCGAAACCCCGGTTAATCGCCTGCTCAACCTGTTTACCGTGCTCAAGGGCTGGTTCGACTCGGAAGGCTTTCGCGGCTGTGCCTTTATCAACACCAGCGGCGAAACCGGTGATCCGCAGGATCCAGTGCGGCTGGTGGCCAAAGAACATAAACAGAAGCTGCTCGACTACGTGAGCAAGCTGTGTACCGAATATGGTGCCGAGGATCCGCAACTATTGGCCAGACAGTTGCTGATCCTGATTGAAGGCGCCATTACCGTAGCGCTTGTGATGGGTGATCACAGTGCCGCCGATAATGCGCAATGCATGGCGCGAAAGTTATTGGACCTGTAACTCTCAACAAGCCGGACTTGTTGTTCATACATTAAATGAATCAGGAGATTGAACATGTCGAATGCAGCCCAGGTACGTCCGCCATTGCCGCCATTCAACCATGCGTCAGCGATCGAGAAGGTGCGCCTCGCCGAGGATGGCTGGAACAGCCGCGATCCGGAAAAGGTGTCGCTCGCTTACACCCTCGATACCAAGTGGCGCAATCGCGCCGAGTTCGCCAACAACCGCGAAGAGGCCAAGGCTTTTCTGACGCGCAAATGGGCGAAGGAACTGGATTATCGCTTGATCAAAGAACTCTGGGCCTACTCCGATACGCGTATCGCGGTACGTTATGCCTATGAATGGCACGACGATTCGGGCAACTGGTTCCGCTCGTACGGCAACGAGAACTGGGAGTTCGATGACAACGGCCTGATGTTCCAGCGCTATGCCTGCATCAACGACATGCCGATCAAGGAAAGCGAGCGCAAATTCCACTGGCCGCTGGGCCGCCGGCCGGATGATCATCCGGGGCTGAGTGAACTTGGCCTGTAAATTCACATAGATTCCCTGTGGGAGCAGTTAGCCTGCTAGCGATAGCGGATCGTCATTCAATGAATGTGTTGAATAACCGATCGGCATCGCCAGCAGGCCTGTTCCTATAAGTTCTCCTGACCGGTTACCGGTAGAGTTCCCTGTCCTCGCCTTAATATTCCGCAGTTTTTTCCTCCCAATCAAAATTCGGATCGTTCTCATACTCGTAGGTAACCGTTGCCGAGTGTGATGCCGGGCGCATCTGAACCTTCGTAATCACCAGGATTTTTCCAGCTACAGTTCGGTTTTTGATGGTTTTGTCCCGAGCGTCTTGTTCGGTTTCATCAGTTCCGTGCAGGTCAACAATGATCTCCATCACCCATTCTCCTTTAAGTATCTTTTTACTCGCCCAACAGCGAGAAGGGTCAATGCTGGCCTTCTATACAAAATCTGGCAGCTGTGAAACCTGACAGGTTTTTATATTGATTCGAACTAGCCACCGCTGCTAAACAGGTATTTCAATGACGCGATCCGGGTAAAGCGATAGCTCGCCGCAATACCTGGAAATGAGTAACATAACCGCCCTCCCCGCAGCCCACGTTCTGCGCCTTGCCGAATAAGCCGACTCCATGCCTTTCGAACTCAGCGTTGACCTCACCACCCTGGCCATTCTGGCTGCTGTTGCTTTCCTTGCCGGTTTCATCGATGCCATCGCGGGCGGTGGCGGTCTGTTGACTACGCCGGCCCTGCTGACTGCGGGTTTACCGCCGCATCTGGTGCTGGGCACCAACAAGCTGAGCTCGACCTTCGGTTCGGCGACCGCCAGCTTCACCTTCTACAAGCGCAAACTGTTTCATCCACGCCAGTGGACCCATGCGATTGTCGGCACTCTGGTTGGCGCGCTTACCGGCGCGGTGGTTGCGCATTACCTGCCGGCCGAGTGGCTGAACAAGATGCTGCCGGTGATCGTTTTCGCCTGTGGCCTGTATTTGCTGTTTGGCGGCACGCCGAAAGCGCCGCTGGACAGCGACGCGCCGATCAAAAAGAAATGGCAATCGACCCAGGGCTTCAGCCTCGGCTTCTACGATGGCGTGGCCGGCCCCGGCACGGGCGCATTCTGGACCGTGAGCAGTCTGCTGCTGTACCCGATCGACCTGGTCAAGGCCAGCGGCGTGGCGCGGAGCATGAACTTTGTCAGCAACATCGCGGCGCTGTCGGTGTTCATTTTCTCCGGACAGGTCGACTGGATCATTGGCTTGTGCATGGGTCTGTCGGTGATGGTCGGGGCTTTCTTTGGCGCGCGCACCGCGATCAGCGGCGGCGCCAAATTCATTCGTCCGGTGTTCATCACTGTCGTGCTCGGGCTGACTGTGCGCTTAGCCTGGCAGCACTGGTTCAGCGTGGCCTAAGCGCCGCGCGACGTAGACGTCGATCAGGTAACGGGCAATCGAACGCGACGCCGGCAACGGCGGCAAGTCATGCACGTTGAACCACTGGGCGTCCTCGATCTCGTCTTCCTGACAGACAATTTCGCCACCGGCATATTCGGCATGGAAGCCGAGCATCATCGAATGCGGGAACGGCCAGCACTGGCTGCCGATGTACTGGATGTTCTTCACTTCAATCTGCACTTCCTCGCGAACTTCGCGAATCAGGCAATCCTCGGCCGATTCCCCCGGCTCGGCGAAGCCGGCCAGCGTGCTGTAAACCCCGGTGACGAAACGCGGCGAGCGTGCCAGAAGGATTTCGTCGCCACGGGTGATCAGCACGATCATGCTCGGTGAGATGCGCGGATAACTGCGCAGATCGCACGGCTGGCAATACATCGCCCGTTCGCGCGGGACTTGCCTCATCGGCTGGCCGCAGTTGCCGCAGAAGCGGTGCTCGCGAGCCCAAGTGCCGATCTGTGCGGCGTAACCGAGCACTTTGTACAGCGTGTGATCGCCTTCGAGCATGAACGCCCGCAGCCCCTTCCAGCCGCAACCGGGCACATCGCTGACGCTGCGCAACTCAAGCAGATAGACCGGTTCACCGTCGAGATGACCAATCCCATGCTCAGCGAGGACTGAAAGGTCCTGGCGATTGAGCCACTCGCGCGGGAACAGTGCGCCGTTGTCATCGAACAGAAAGCCTTCCGGGCTGCGCGCTACGGCCCAGCCGCCGGGTTGATCGGTGTCGAGTACTGCAGTGGTCCAGCGAGAGATCATGGTTAACTCAATCCAGAAATTCGGGTTTCTGTTTGCTCATGTGGGCGGCCATGGCCACGCGCAGATCGGTGGATTGCAACATGGCGGCGTTCCAAGTGGCAACGTATTCAAGACCATCGTCGATGCGATGGTCGCGCATGTAGCTGATCATTTCCTTGGTACCGGTCACGGCGATCGGCGACTTCGCAGCGATGTCACGGGCAATGCCGAACACGCCTTCGAGCAGTGTGTCTTTGTCGCTGTAGACGCGATTGACCAGGCCCATGCTGCGTGCTTCTTCGGCGCCAAAGGTGCGACCGGTGTAAGCCAGTTCACGCAGCATGCCGTCTCCGATGATTCGCGGCAACCGTTGTAGCGTACCGACGTCAGCGGCCATGCCGATGTCAATTTCCTTGATGGAAAATTGCGCGTCCTCGGCGGCATAACGCATGTCACAAGCCGAGATCAGATCGATCGCCCCGCCCAGGCAATAGCCCTGAATCGCAGCAAGCACCGGTTTGCGGCAGTTGTCGACGGCGTTGAACGAGGCTTGCAGATTGAGGATCTTGCGCCGCAGCAGGCGCGCATTGCGGCCCACGTCCTTGCCCAGCTCGTTGGCGACACCGGCGAGCATCATGAGATCGATGCCCGATGAAAAATGCTTGCCGTTACCACTGAGGACCACCACGCGGACTTCGTCGGTATCGTCGATCCATTGGAAGATCTCGACAATCTCGCTCCAGAACGCCGCGTTCATTGCGTTTATCTTTTCCGGGCGATTGATCTGCACATGCGCGATGTTGTCGGCCAGTTCGACGCTGAAGGCGGAGTATTGAGTCATGGCAGTGATCCTTTACCGGGCTGGGAAATAAGGCCCGAACTATAACAAGGCAACGGGGCGGCGGTTCGGCCAAATGCGGGACTGACTGGCGCGGCTCATTGGGGAGCAGCCGAAGGCTGCGATCTTTTGGGACGCAGAGCGTCCCGGGCTGCATTCCCACGCAGAGCGTGGGAACGATCGATTGGCTTATTTCAGCCCCAGCCTGTACAGCGAGCCATTCTCCTCATCCGTCAGCACATACAGATAGCCATCCGGCCCTTGGCGCACATCGCGTATGCGCTTGTTCAACTCGCCCAGCAAACGCTCCTCATGGACGACTTTATCGCCATCGAACTGCAGGCGAATCAATTCCTGGGACACCAGTGCGCCGATAAACGCGTTGTGCTGCCACGGGGTGAAGCGATCGGCGTCGTAGAACGCCATGCCGGTAACCCCGGGGGATTTTTCCCAGACATGATGCGGCGCCACGGTGCCTTCAGCAGTTTTGCCCTTGGCTTCCGGGATGGGCTGCATCGAGTAGTTGATGCCATGGGTCGCCAACGGCCAGCCATAATTCTTGCCACGCTCGATGATGTTCACTTCGTCACCGCCACGTGGCCCGTGTTCGTTCTCCCACAGCGTGCCGGTCCACGGGTTGAGCGCCGCGCCCTGCGGGTTGCGCAGGCCATAGGACCAGATTTCAGGCCGGACACCGGATTGGCCAACGAAAGGGTTATCGTCCGGCACTTTGCCGTCCGGGAAGATCCGTACGACTTTGCCTTGCAACTTGTCGAGGTCCTGCGCAGTCGGTCGATCGTTGTTTTCGCCGAGGGTGATGAACAGATACCCGTCGCGGTCGAACACCAGGCGTGAACCGAAGTGGTTGCTCACCGATAGTTTCGGTTCCTGACGGAAGATCACATTGAAGTCCTTCAGCGTCTTCAGGTCATCTGAAAGCCGTCCGCGCCCTACCGCCGTGCCAGCCTTGCCGCCCTCACCACCGCCCTCGGCATACGACAGATAGACCATACGGTCCTGCTTGAAGTCTGGCGACAGCGCCACATCAAGCAACCCGCCCTGCCCTTTGGCCCAGACTTGCGGCACGCCACTGATTGGCTCCGACAGTTTGCCGTCCTTGCTGACGACGCGCAGATGACCCGGGCGTTCGGTCACCAGCATGCCCTTCTGATCAGGCAGAAATGCCAGCGCCCACGGATGTTCGAGGCCTTGGGCAACAGTGGTGACTTCAAGAATGCCCTGTTCGCTTTTCAGCTCCTTGGGCGCGGCGGCGAAGGCCGGGGCACTGATCAGCGCGGCGGCGCAGCAGGTGGCTAGTAGGGTTTTACGCAACATGCACGATTCCTTTTGTTCGTGTGAAAGGCTGACAGAACATCAGTCCTGCCGTTCAACGGTTGCTGCCGGTGCCCCGTGGGGGCGGGTTGGGAATGAAGGTTGGCGGATTGCTCGGCACCGAGCGAATTGGCTGGCCATTGCCGATGCCGCGATTTTCAACGGTCGGCTGACGTGGCACGGGAACGGTGTTCGGCCCGCGAAGGGGCGGAGCGCTGGGCTGGGTGCCCTGCATGCTGTTGGGATTGGCCCGGCGGATCGGGCTGTTGTAGGGATTGTTGCTGTTGCCGGTAGGGCTTTGCGCCAGCACGACATCGGCATGAACCAGGCCGCCACTGAGGGCGAGGACGGCGATGCCAAGCAGAAACCGGTTCATGGGAAATACCTCTCGATGTGCGTGGACTAGAGCCTTGGAGCCCACGCTACGCCGTGGGTTCGGATTTGTTAACCCTCGCGCCTTAAACAACATGTAACACGGCTTGACCGTACCGCTGGACGCCGCGCAATCACTGGAAACTTTCTCACCGCGCCACGGGTCACCTGATCATCACTCGGAGGACACGTCATGGCTCGGGCAATCTGGAAAGGCGCAATCAGTTTTGGACTGGTACACATCCCCGTGGCGCTGGTTTCAGCGACGTCGTCCCAAGGCGTGGACTTCGATTGGCTCGACAGCCGCAGCATGGACCCGGTGGGCTACAAACGCATCAACAAGGTCACCGGCAAGGAAGTCACCAAAGAGAACATCGTCAAAGGCGTGGCCTACGAAAAGGGCCGATATGTGGTGCTCAGCGAGGAAGAAATCCGCTCGGCGCACCCGGTTTCCACGCAGACCATCGACATTTTCTCGTTCGTCGATGCCGAGCAGATTCCGCTGCAGAACATCGATACGCCCTACTACCTGGCGCCAGACAAGCGCGGCGGCAAGGTCTACGCGTTGCTGCGCGAAACCCTGAGCAAAACCAACAAGGTCGCCCTCGCCCGCGTTGTCCTGCATACCCGTCAATACTTGGCCGCGTTGATGCCGCTGGAGTCGGCGCTGGTTCTGGTGAAACTGCGCTGGCCGCAGGAAGTGCGCAGCCTCGATGAGCTGGCGCTGGGCAGCGAAGTGACGAAGCCGCAACTGGCCAAGGGCGAGCTGGACATGGCCAAACGTCTGGTTGAAGACATGACCTCGGAGTGGTCGCCGGAGGACTACAAGGACGAGTTCGAAGACAAGATCATGGCGCTGGTCGAGAAGAAAGCCCACGAAGGCAAGATCGAGGATGTCGAGACCGCCACTGGCGAGGAAGAGCGCAAGACTGCCGATGTTATCGACTTGACCGAACTGCTCAAACGCAGCCTCGGTGGCAAGGCACCGGCCAAGCCCAAGGCCAAATCAACCAGTAAGGCGGCGCCGGCGAAGAAGACTCGGAAGGCGTCTGGGGAATAGGAAGTCAATCAGGAAGATACTTGTTTAATGTCAGGACGCTTTCGCGAGCAAGCTCGCTCCCACAGGGTTTGGAGTCGGACGCAATATTTGCATTCACCCAAATCAAATGTGGGAGCGAGCTTGCTCGCGAAGAGGCCGGTACTGACACCGCAAGCCTTCAGATCAGAATAAAGATCGCCAGCAACGCGGCAAAAATCGCCCACTTCTCCAGGTAATACCGCGTACGGTTGCGCTTCTTCAGCTCTTTGCCGCGCAAACGAATCTTGTAGATTTTGGTAAACAAGCGGTTGATGCCACCAGTCTTGTCCCCCGCATCATTCGGCGCGCCTGCCGCTGACATCACGGTGCGGCTGAACCAGCGGTTGAACGCGGCGGCCCAGCGGTATTTCAGCGGCCGCTCAATGTCACAGAACAGAATGATGCGATTCTGATCCGTGGTGTTTTCGGCGTAATGAATAAACGTCTCGTCGAACATCACCGCTTCGCCATCGCGCCAGTGATAGTTCTCGCCGTCGACGTTGATGTAGCAGCCAGGATCGTTCGGCGTATCCAGGCCCAGGTGATAACGGTAGGAACCCGCATACGGATCGCGATGGCGCACCAGTTTCGAGCCCGGTGGCAGCTCGGCAAACATCGCCGCTTTGATCGAGCCGATGCTTTGCACCAGTTCGGTGGTGCGTGGGCACAGCTTCATCGCCGATGGATGGCTGTCGCCGTACCACTTGAGGTAGAAGCGCTTCCAGCCGGTCTTGAAGAAGGAGTTGAAGCCGACATCGTCATACTGATTCGAGCGCTTGATCTCGCCGGCACGCAGCAGATTCTGGCCTTCCTCGCGAATCTCTTCCCAGTGCGCCTGCAACGGGCTCAGATCGGGAAAGTCTGCCGGGTTCAGATACGGCTTGTTGGGCATCCTGGAAAACAGATAGAGGAAGCAGTTGATCGGCGCGAGGAACGTCGAGTGGTCACTCAATTGCCGCCCCAGTTTGTGGCGCACGCGTCCACGCAAGTGAACGTAAGCAATGGAGATGACATAAACAGCGGCAATGATGAGTTTCACGGAAAAGGGTCACACGTCAAAAGTGAACAAACTGCGCGCGTGGCGACCTGAGGCCCAGCGTCTTATGCAGCGGTCTTGATGCACAGGGCGCGTCCTTGGCCCGCGCCGTTTCCGGGCGCTCGGTGAAAGGGTGGCATTTTAGCCACAGTTCGTAACCGATAGTGAACTCTCAACTGTGAAAAACTGTCTTGCGCGTTTGCGTGTAAAGCTCCAGCACACTTGAATCCATACAAACGCCCGTTGCTCATTTCGATGGAACCACGCTTGGCACGCGCTCCTCTATCGCTTACCAATAACGGAGGAACCCCCATGATCGCCCCAGAAACCGGTATGAAACCAGGTCAGCGCTATCGAATTGAAAGCGTCGAGCGCGCGCCGCAATTCTCTGGCTTTTTTCTCGATGGAAAGTATTACCTGGGACCCGAGTTGCAGACCGCCATCGGCTGGCTTGAAGGGCAAATATTCTTCTACGACCAGCTCGACCCGACCGGTGAGCCGGTTTATCCGGGCAGAATTGCCGGCACGATCGAAGGGCTGACGCTGGTGATGCCGGACGGCTTACGGCTGGAGATCGAAGAAGCGCCTTATCTGGCGGAACCTGCTGCGCCAGTGCGCGCTTCCGTCGCCGGGCGCATCGAGCGTATTTCGCGGCAGCCGATACGCCCTTCGCCGCTATTGGTAGCCGGGGCTGCGATGTTGGTAGGGGTTTGCCTGCTGACGATCTCGCGCATCAGAAATCGCTGAAGGCCACCGCGCGAGCAGTGGCCCAACTATCGGTCACTGCTCGCGGGTTACTGTCAGTGCGACCACGGCGATTCGCTCGGCGCGCTCGTATTCAGGCTTGAACAGTTCCTCGCTGAACACATCCGGATCAAGCTCACGATAAGTCCAGCCGAAACGCTCGCCCTTGAGCAGAGGCGCCACGGCCTCGCGGAACGGGTCCTGCCCGGCGACGATCGCCACGCCGGTGTACACCAGCAACGTACCGCCGACTTCCAGGCGCGGCAACGCCTCACGCACGATCCGCACCGACAAACCCTCACCCAGCGCCCCGCCGCCGTGGCGATAAGCGCGCTGTTGTTCGTCGTTCATGTACGGCGGATTGGCGATGATCAAATCGAACTGCCCTTCGACACTGGCGAGCAGGTCGCTGTGATACACCGACACGTTGTTGGCCCCGGCCAACTCAGCGTTGACGGCACTCATGCGCAACGCCTGCGGATTGATATCCACCGCCAGCACTTGGGCATCAGGACGTGCCTTGGCCATGACGACCGCGCCGGCGCCGCTTCCGCAGCCGATGTCCACCGCGCGTCTGATCGGCGAAAAGCGTTGCTGCAATTGCGCTTCGATGGCCTGGGCGAAACGATAAGTGTCGGGGCCGAAGAACACCGCATCACTCGCCGTTGTCGGAAACGCCGAGTGGGCAAACAACCGGTCATTCAGCGTCGACCAGCGCACATGGCTGCGCCACACGGCGCCATCGCGTTCGACTGCGCCGGCCTGCTCCAGCGTGGCCAGTTCCTCTGCGCGAAATAGCTCTGAAGGAAACGGCATCGACCAACCAAACACATCGCGCAGACCCTTGGCCAGCGGCGTGGCAAAGCGTTGGAGATAACGTTCATGGGTCAATGGCGTTGGAGTAATAAAGTGATAACCACTGTCGAGCAGGCGCTTGCCCAGCTCGAACAGGGCTCTATCGGATGTTTCTTGTGCCGACATGAAGCCTCCTTGTTTCAACGCAAGCGGGCGCGCAGTTGGATGAAGCGACGCGTCGCGAAAAGTCCGGCCGGGCGCCAATGCCGCTGCGGTTGCAGCCACGGCATCAACATCGCCATTTGCTCGGCGGCAGGTTTGTCAGCCAGGGCCGCTTCCAGATTGAGCAGATCGGCGTCATCGTCAAAGTTTTCTTCGACGGCAGCTTCCCGGCGCACATAAGGCCGAGGCCGGGATGCCGGGCAATCCTGAGTGATCCAGTCGCGCAGCAGCTGTTTTTCATAGCCGTTGAACACACCGAACATCGCCGCGTCGCTGCCATCAATCAACCGCCAGAAACGACTTTCTTCTACCGCCTCGCCGCGCTTGATCCAGCTCTTGCGCTCCAGCGCTGCGAGGAATTCGCCCATTTGCCCCGGCGTGGCCAGCCATTGGTTGATGGTGCGGTTTTCGATACGGCAGTAATCGGAATGCATGTGCCGGCCAAAAACAGCTTTGCGCTCAAGCATGGCGATGACTTCATGGTCCAGATCGAACTCTGTGATCACGGCGGTGGTGCCCTTGCCGACATCATTGAGGCGATAACCAACAGCCATGCGCCGATAGAACTCATCGCGCTCTTCACCCAGCGGCATCAGTTCGAGCATTGATTGCACAGCCTTGCGCGCGTGCCCGGTGCTGGCGTTGTCGATGGTCACATGCAGGCGGAAATAGTGCGGATCGATACCCAGCTCTGCCAATTCATAAGCGCTGATCAACAAATGCAGAGGCAGTTGTTCGTAGCCGAGATTGAAACCGATAACTTCAGGCAAAAACTGCCCGCCGAAACGTCCCAGTGCCAACTGCACCGCGCCTTGCAGAAAATACTCGTCGGCAAGACCGCTCAGATCGGAGCAGTCATGCTCGGCGAGCAGCTTGCGATAGATCACCACGTGATTCTGCCGTGGCACGCCCTCGCCCAACTCTTCCAGATAGGTATCGAGCAAATCGTCGAAACGCGGGTCCTGCCACTGCGGCAACAGCCCGGCCAGCCAGGCACCATCGACCTCTTTGGTCGGTGCCACATGCAGAATGAAATACAACGCGTGGGATTTGTTGCGGAAATAGCGGCGCGGCGCGCCCTGCTGACGCTGTTCGAGGTAATCGGCGTATTCGGCCGCCACGCGGGCGCAGCGGGTTTCCGACCATTGCAGCAGCTCTTCGGCGCTGACCGGCAAATCGTCAGAAAGCGCAGCCGCCTTGCTCAGTTGCCGGCGCAGGAAGTCCAGTGCCGCGCGATCAACCGTGGAGTCTTCCGCCAGCAATCGGTCATAGAGCCGGCGCTCGGTATCCGCCGGCGTGGATGTTTTACCCGAAGACTTCCTGGTCGGGATTTCGATCAGCGACATGACTCATTCCCCTGCGTTATTGGCATTGCCTATAAACGAAAGAGTGATTGGCGCTGAAAAAAATTCCTTTTTTGTGCGGGGCGGTGCGCTCAGTGGTGTGGGCCGGTTGACTAACCCAAAGCCGTATCGAGAAACATCATCACGCCGAAGCCAAGCATCAGCCCGAGCGTGGCCGGTGTTTCGTGGCCGTTGCGGTGAGTTTCCGGAATGACCTCGTGGGACACCACGAAAATCATTGCACCAGCGGCCAGGCCCATCGCTACCGGGAAGCCCAGCGCGAAGCTGTTGGTGATGCCCAAACCGATGATCGCGCCCAACGGCTCCATCAATCCTGAAGCGGCGGCAATCAACGCCGCACGCACTGCGGAAATGCCGGTCACCCGCAGCGCCAACGCCACAGCGAGACCTTCGGGGATGTCCTGAATGGCGATCGCAGTGGTCAGCGGCAAGCCGATTTTCATGTCGCCGGTGGCGAAGCTGACGCCGATCGCCATGCCTTCCGGCAGGTTGTGCAGGGTGATCGCCAGCACGAACAGCCAGACTCGATTGAAACGCTTGGCTTCGGGCCCGCGCCGGCCGCTTTTTTCATGTTCGTGAGGAACGAAGCGGTCGAGGCCGACCATCAACGCCACGCCCAAGGCCATGCCGGCCACAACGACGGCAGCGGCGAGCATGGGATTGCTCACCGCCTCCTTCGCCGCCGCAATGCCCGGCAGGATCAGTGAAAAGGAACTGGCAGCCAACATCATCCCTGCCGCAAACCCGAGCATGGTGTCTTGAGTTCGCGAAGTAATCGCGCGCAACGCCAGGGCCAGCAACGCACCGATTGCCGTGGCGGCAAAACCCGACAGCCCGCCGAGAGTTGCGAGGCGTAGCGTGTCGCGGCCGGTACTGACCAAACCGGTGTAGCCGCTGATCAACAGCAACACGGTTACCCCGACCAGGGTCAGCCAGAAAATGCGCCCTCCCCAGCCCGTACGCGAAAGGTTCACGAACCATGCGCGTACGGGAGCTGCGAATAAAGATGACGGTAGCGCCATGAAAACTCCTCGGTTTCAGGTGGCCGGTGCGAACGGCGTGGTTTCATCCAGTTGCGCCAGCGGAACATCGCTGCCACCCGGGGTCAGAATCACCTTGCGGCATTCTTCCTGCTTTTTATTGAAGATCTTGTAACCCTCGGCCGCCTGCTCCAGCGACAGCCTGTGAGTGATGATCGCTTCGGGCTGCAACTTGCCGGTTTCGATGTAGCCAAGCAGCTCCGGCAGAAAACGCTGCACATGAGTCTGGCCCATTTTGAAGGTCAGGCCCTTGTCAAAAGCGTCGCCGAACATGAAGCCATGGATAAATCCTGCATACACCCCCGGAACGCTGACCACACCACCGCGCCGGACGGCGGCGATGCACTGGCGCAAAGCCTTGCCGCTGCTGCCTTCCAGCTTGAGTGTAGCCATGACCGTTTCGGTGGTGCTGCCCTTGGCTTCAAGGCCGACGGCATCGACCACGGCATCGACGCCGCGATGGCCGGGAGTCTGGCTGGTAATGGTGTCGGCCGGGTCATCGTCTTCATCGAAGTTGATCGGAATCACGCCGTAGGTGCGCTGGGCATAATCGAGGCGGTACTGGTGATGGTCGACCATGAAGATCAGCTCGGCACCGAGCATTCTCGCGCAGGCTGCGGTGAGCAAACCGACCGGTCCGGCGCCGTAGATCGCCAGACTCGAACCCTGTTTGACGCCAGCGTTGATCACGGCTTGCCAGGCAGTCGGCAGGATATCGGACAGGAACAGCACTTTTTCGTCCGACAGCGTGCCCGGCACCTTGAACGGGCCGGTATTGGCTTTCGGCACGCGCACCAGTTCCGCTTGGCCACCGGGAATCCCGCCATACATACGGCTGTAGCCGAACAGCGCTGCTGGCGGCGGAATCATTTTCTTGTTCAGCGCCGCGCCAGGGCCTTCATTGGTGGTTTCGCAAGCGGCGTAAAGCTCTTGCTGGCAGAAGAAGCAATCGCCACAGGCGATCACGAACGGAATTACCACGCGGTCGCCGCGCTGCACGGCCGTGACGGCTGGCCCGGTTTCTTCGACGATGCCCATGAACTCATGGCCAAAGATATCGCCGTGCTCGACGGTGGGTATTTTGCCTCGGTACAGGTGCAGGTCCGATCCGCAGATGGCGGTAGCGGTGACGCGCAGGATGATGTCGTCGGCGGCTTCAAGTTTCGGGTCCGGTACGGTCTCGACGCGCACGTCATGGGCGCCGTGATAGGTCATTGCTCGCATGGCTTGGTCCTCACTCGTTTGAACGAAAATGGCTGCTGCTCCACTTTCCGAAGTGAAAATGGTCGAGTGAGTTCACTCGGGTTTTCGAGATTTTGATCAGCGGATATCGGTCGCTTCTCGGACGAGCCGATGCGTACGCCCGTTTGCCTGCCATATAACTGCCGTCTGAGTTATGCGACAATGCGCGCCAATGTCCAACAAGAACCCCGTACTCGTCGCTCAGCAGCTTGCCTTCAACGGCCCCAGTTGCGGACGGCTTATGCGCGTTGGCTCAACTCAAGCACAGACTGGGGGGAGCTGGAAAAGCTCCAGATTGGTACGCAAGTTTGTACCAGGCACCACAGACCAGCTCTAACCCATTGATAGGTAAGGTAATTGATCTCCACAGCTAACATCACGATGCAGTTTGGCGCCAAGCCGCTGTTCGAAAACGTTTCGGTCAAATTCGGCGCAGGCAATCGCTACGGCCTGATCGGTGCCAACGGTTGCGGCAAGTCGACCTTCATGAAAATCCTCGGCGGCGATCTCGATCCGTCCGGTGGCCAGGTCATGCTCGAGCCGAACGTGCGTCTGGGTAAGCTGCGCCAGGATCAGTTCGCCTACGAAGAATTCACCGTGATCGACACCGTGATCATGGGTCACGAAGAGCTGTGGAAGGTCAAGGCCGAGCGCGATCGCATCTATTCGCTGGCGGAAATGTCCGAAGAAGACGGCATGGCCGTCGCCGAGCTGGAAACCGAGTTCGCCGAGATGGACGGCTACACCGCCGAATCCCGTGCCGGTGAATTGTTGCTGGGTCTGGGCATTCCGCTGGAACAGCATTTCGGCCCGATGAGCGAAGTCTCGCCAGGCTGGAAACTGCGCGTATTGCTGGCGCAGGCACTGTTTTCCGATCCGGAAGTGCTGTTGCTCGACGAACCGACCAACCACCTGGACATCAACACCATTCGCTGGCTGGAAAACATCCTCACCCAGCGTAACAGCCTGATGATCATCATCTCCCACGACCGTCACTTCCTGAACAGCGTGTGCACGCACATGGCCGACCTGGATTACGGCGAGCTGCGTCTGTTCCCGGGCAACTACGACGAGTACATGACCGTGGCGACCCAGTCCCGCGAGCAACTGCTGTCGGACAACGCCAAGAAGAAAGCGCAGATTTCCGAGCTGCAATCGTTCGTCAGCCGCTTCTCGGCCAACGCCTCGAAAGCCAAGCAGGCCACCTCCCGCGCCAAGGCGATCGACAAGATCCAGCTGGCCGAGGTCAAGCCTTCCAGCCGCGTCAGCCCGTTCATTCGTTTCGAGCAGAACAAGAAGCTGCACCGTCAGGCGGTCATGGTCGAGAAAATGGCCAAGGGTTTCGATGGCAAGCCACTGTTCAAGGACTTCAGCTTCCAGGTTGAAGCCGGCGAGCGCGTCGCGATCATCGGCCCGAACGGTATCGGCAAGACCACCCTGCTGCGCACCCTGGTCAATGAACTGACCCCGGACGCCGGTAGTGTGAAATGGACCGACGCCGCTGAACTGGGTTACTACGCTCAGGACCACGCTCACGACTTCGAAGACGACGTCACTCTGTTCGACTGGATGGGTCAGTGGACCCAGGGCGAGCAGATGATTCGCGGTACTTTGGGCCGCATGCTGTTCTCCAACGACGAGATCCTCAAGTCGGTCAAGGTCATCTCCGGTGGTGAGCAAGGTCGCATGCTGTTCGGCAAGCTGATCCTGCAAAAGCCCAACGTGCTGATCATGGACGAACCGACCAACCACCTGGACATGGAATCGATCGAGGCGCTGAACCTGGCGCTGGAAAACTACCCGGGCACGCTGATCTTCGTCAGCCACGACCGTGAGTTCGTATCGTCCCTGGCCACCCGCATCATCGAGCTGAGCCCGAACGGCGTGACCGACTTCAGCGGCACTTATGACGACTACCTGCGTAGCCAGGGCGTTGTTTTCTAAGAGCAGCTTTTAGTTTCAAGCTGCAAGCTGCAAGCTGCAAGTTAAAAGCCCTGTCCTCTGTGACGGGGCTTTTTGCATTCGGCGTTTGGGAATTGTGGGTGCGCAGATATTCGCGAGCAGGCTCGCTCCCACATTGATCGTTCCCACGCTCCGCGTGGGAATGCAGCCCGGGACGCTCCGCGTCCCAACAGCGGACGCAGAGCGTCCATGGCGGCGTTACCACGCAGAGCGTGGGAACGATCATTAAGGCGAAGTAGTTAGCCTGCTTTCTTTTATCCCGGCCCCGCGCCATGATGTCGGCAACTCTCTCACCGCCGCCCGCGAACGAGTGCTCATGTCTGCGCAGCCACTGCCACCGCAAAGCTCCCTGGCGATCACCCTGCAGATCGTCTCCATCGTTTTCTACACTTTCATTGCCTTTCTCTGTATCGGTTTGCCGATTGCGGTATTGCCCGGTTACGTCCATGAGCAACTGGGTTTCAGCGCGATGCAAGCTGCAAGTTAAAAGCCCTGTCCGTGTGACGGGGCTTTTTGCATTCGGCGTTTGGGAATTGTGGGTGCGCAGATATTCGCGAGCAGGCTCGCTCCCACATTGATCGTTCCCACGCTCCGCGTGGGAATGCAGCCCGGGACGCTCCGCGTCCCAACAGCGGACGCAGAGCGTCCATGGCGGCGTTACCACGCAGAGCGTGGGAACGATCATTAAGGCGAAGTAGTTAGCCTGCTTTCTTTTATCCCGGCCCCGCGCCATGATGTCGGCAACTCTCTCACCGCCGCCCGCGAACGAGTGCTCATGTCTGCGCAGCCACTGCCACCGCAAAGCTCCCTGGCGATCACCCTGCAGATCGTCTCCATCGTTTTCTACACCTTCATTGCCTTTCTCTGCATCGGGTTGCCGATCGCGGTATTGCCCGGTTACGTCCACGAGCAACTGGGTTTCAGCGCGATCATTGCCGGCCTGGTGATCGGTTCGCAGTATCTGGCCACCCTGCTCAGCCGGCCAATGGCCGGGCGCATGTCGGACACGCTCGGGACCAAGCGGGCGATCATTTATGGCTTGTGGGGGATTGTTCTCAGTGGCGCGCTGACGTTGCTGTCGACCTTGCTGCAAAGCTTTCCGCTGACCAGCCTGTTGATCCTGATTGCCGGGCGCTTGCTGCTTGGTATTGCCCAAGGCCTGATCGGCGTCGGCACCATCAGTTGGTGCATGGGCCAGGTTGGTGTCGAGCACACGGCGAAATCCATCGGCTGGAACGGCATCGCTTCTTACGGCGCGATCGCCATTGGTGCGCCGCTGGGCGTGGTGATGGTTGCCGAATATGGCTTTGTCAGCCTTGGCCTCGCGCTGTCGGCGTTGGCGGCAGGTGCGCTGTGGTTGATCCGCAACAAGCCTTCGGTGCCGGTGATTCGTGGCGAGCGCCTGTCATTCTGGGCGGTGTTCGGCAAGATTGCGCCGTACGGCACCAGCCTGACGCTGGCCTCGATCGGCTACGGCACACTGACGACTTTCATCACCCTTTATTACCTCAACCGAGGCTGGACCGGTGCGGCTTACTGCCTGACCGTGTTTGGCGTGTGTTTCATTCTGTCGCGGCTGTTGTTCATCTCGGCGATTGCCCGGTTTGGCGGGTTTGCCTCGGCCATCGTCTGCATGTCGGTTGAAACTGTCGGGCTGGTGATGTTGTGGCTCGCGCCCTCCACTGCGTATGCGTTGATTGGCGCAGGGCTGGCGGGATTTGGGCTGTCTCTGGTGTACCCGGCGCTGGGGGTTGAAGCGATCAAACAGGTGCCGAGTTCCAGCCGTGGTTCAGGGTTGGGGGCTTATGCGGTGTTCTTCGATCTGGCACTGGCGATTGCCGGGCCATTGATGGGCGCGGTGGCGTTGAATCTGGGCTATTCGTGGATCTTCTTCAGCGCGGCGTTGTTGTCGGTGACCGGGTTGGGCCTGACCTTGTTGCTCAAGCGTCGCGCACTTTCCTGAAAGCAGACAATTCAGTTTCCCGTGGGAGATTCTATGGTTCATGCCTAGCCCCTAAACGCCTTTGGGTGAGTATTCG
>NZ_RCOA01000137.1:0-2461 GCF_004307585.1 Pseudomonas sp. Sample_20
CCAGCCCTCACCCCAGCCCTCTCCCGAGGGAGAGGGAGCCGACCGAGTTGCCTCAGCTCAACCGTAGACCTGAATGACCGTGGCGATTATGAGTCAACGAAGCTCGTTCAGGTCGGAGTAACTTGACCAAACACCTCGGTCAGTCCCCTCTCCCGCTGGGAGAGGGTTAGGGTGAGGGGCTTTTCATGCCGAGCACCAGCTCCACAAACGCCAACGCCGCCGCACTGTGATAATTATTCCTGCGCCGCAACAACGCCGCGCCACGCTGTGGCGCCTCGCCTTCGACCCGCAAGCGGCGCAACGCGCGGTCTTCGCTGGCAATCGCCTCGGGCAACATAGTCGCCAGCGGCGCATGCCGCACCACTTCCAGCAACGTACTCACCGAGTTCACTTCAATCCGCACCTGCGGCGTAATCCCGTGCTCACGGAAATACTCATCCACCAATAACCGCGTAATGAAACCCGGCGCCAGCAAGGCGAAATCCATTGAAGCCAATTCCGTCGACGTCAACACCGAAGGGCTGTCATAGAGCGGATGCCCAGGCCCGACCATGATCCCCAGCGTCTCGGTAAACGCCGGTATGCATTCGATATCGGCATTGCGCACCGGCGTAAACGCGATCGCGACATCCAGCGAGTCATCCGCCAGCCCTGCCTCGATGTCGTCCATCGACAATTCGAAGATTTCCAGATGAATCCCGGGAAACCGTGCCCTGTAATCACGCACCAACGGCCCGACCAGATACGCCATGAACGTCGGTGTCATCGCCAGGCGCAGGGTGCCGCGGGACAAGTCCTTCACGTCGTGCAAGGCGCGCTGCCCGGCTTCCAGCTCCACCAGCACGCGCCGCGCGCATTCGATGTAAGCCGCTCCGGCATCCGTAGGCTTCACCGTGCGTGAGGTGCGATCGAACAGGCTCACGCCGAGGGTTTCTTCCAGTTGCCTAATCTGCTGCGACAACGTCGGCTGCGACACATGCAGCGCTTCGGCGGCGCGGGTGAAGCCACCGTGATCGGCAACGGCGAGCAAATAACGCAAATGTCGCAACAGCATGAGGACACCATCTATAGGCAGGGCTTATGCGACGCATTGTATATCGGTCTTGGACGCTATGAATCGACCGGCGCAACATTGTTTCCACACAAGCAAGCCAACCCCTGAAAGGAGTGACACCATGCAACAGTCCCACGCCTACAACGACAACAGCCTGGCCCTGACCACCCGCGTTCTCGACGCCAAGGCGAAAAAAGATCTGTCGTGGCAGGATCTCGCTGACGGCACCGGCCTCAGCGTTGCCTACGTCACCGCCGCCCTGCTCGGCCAGCATCCGCTGCCGGAAATCGCTGCTCAAGTGGTCGGCGACAAGCTTGATCTGAGCGCCGATGACGTCGCCGCTCTGCAGATCATTCCTTTGCGCGGCAGCCTCAGCGGCGTGCCGACCGATCCGACCATCTACCGTTTTTACGAAATGATCCAGATCTACGGCACCACGCTGAAAGCGCTGGTTCATGAACAGTTCGGTGACGGCATCATCAGTGCGATCAACTTCAAACTGGACATCAAGAAAGTCGAAGACCCGGAAGGCGGCTCCCGCGCGGTGGTGACCCTCGACGGCAAGTTCCTGCCGCTGCGTCCGTTCTGATACGCCCGGCCCGCACCCTGCGTGCGGGCCATCTCATTTCTGCCACGAGGACATGCCATGAAAGCCCTGATCGACGGCTTCCTGAAATTCCAGAACGAAGCCTTCCCGCAACGCAGCGAACTGTTCAAACATCTGGCCACGACTCAGCAACCCGGCACGCTGTTCATCACCTGTTCCGACAGCCGTGTAGTGCCTGAGCTGCTGACCCAGCAAGAGCCCGGCGAACTGTTCGTGATCCGTAACGCCGGCAATATCGTGCCCTCCTACAGCCCTCATCCGGGCGGGGTCTCGGCGACGGTGGAGTATGCGGTGGCGGTACTGGGGGTGACCGATATCGTGATTTGCGGCCACTCCGATTGCGGCGCAATGACGGCGATTGCCCAGTGCAAATGCATGGATCACCTGCCCGCCGTCAGCGGCTGGTTGCAGCATGCCGAGTCGGCGAAGGTGATGAACGAAGCGCGCGTGCATGGCAGCGACGCGGCGAAATTGAGTTCGATGGTGCGCGAGAACGTGATCGCGCAACTGGCGAATATCCAGACCCACCCGAGTGTGCGCCTGGCCCAGGAGCAAGGGCGGCTGAATCTGCATGGCTGGGTTTACGACATCGAGACCGGCTCGATCGACGCGCTGTCGGCCGACCGCCGCACGTTTGTGCCGCTGGCCGAGCAACCTGAGACTTGCGCGATCAGCGCGCAAGCCAGCCACGCTGCCTGACTCCCCACCGTGATCGTTCCCACGCTCTGCGTGGGAATGCCTCAAGGGACGCTCTGCGTCCAGTGACGCGGAGCGTCACGGGCTGCATTCCCACGCGGAGC
>NZ_RCOA01000095.1:0-628 GCF_004307585.1 Pseudomonas sp. Sample_20
TCGTCGTTGGAACCAAACATGGAGGACGGCTATCTCACGGTAGCGACGCGCCAACAGGGCGCCCCGGCAAATAAATATTCGATGCAGAACAGACTGTGTTTCACCCAGCTTGTTCACGCGCAACATTTTGTCGAGGCACCGAAGGCACCTCAAACTTCAATTAACACGAAGGACTGGAGCGGCATCGTCGGCGAAAACGCGCAGTTCAGATGAAAAACTGCTGCTATCCGCGACAAACCCATACAGCCTGACCGGGTGTCGAAACCTGATAGGCGTGGCCGCCAGTAAAACGGATCAGTATCCTAGGGCGTGTCATTGATCATTACCAGTACCGCGTGGCCGCCTGAAAACGGGCCAGACAAGGCGCAGGCCGCAGGGAATGTGCTTTCCTTGCCAAGGACTGCAACGCAGTATGGCCCGTTTTCAGGCGCCACCCGGAGGGCCGGGCCTGATAGTGTGCAGGGCTGCGTTGCTCGGAGTTTATTTGGAACAACCAAACCACACTCCTCGCGCCTTGCCCTGCACACTATCAGGCGCCGGCGCGGTACTGGTAATGATCAATGACACGCCCTACCTCTCGCCCGCCGACGCTAAGACCAAGCGGGCAGCCCAACAGGTTGAAAAACGA
>NZ_RCOA01000059.1:0-10332 GCF_004307585.1 Pseudomonas sp. Sample_20
GCAGCCTTCCCGGTCGGCCAAGTCGCCTGTTGGGTAAGAAAGCACTATAGACGATAGGAATATTCTGCTTTTTCATGGATTTTTCAGTCGGTCAGCCAAGGCTGTCGCCAGTTGCGCGGTCAGGCCATACACCGACAGCTGCGGGTTGGCGCCGATGCTGGTGGGGAACAGCGAGCCGTCGTGAATCGACAGATTGCGCAGTTGATGATGGCGACCGAGGCTGTCGGCGACCGCGCTTTGCGGATCTTCACCCATCGCACAACCACCCATCACATGGGCGCTGCCGAGTCGCGTGCGGTACAGCTCCAGGCTCAATCCATCGATCATTGAGCGCGCCTCGGCCAGTGTCTTCACATAGCGGCCGTCGGCGTGCATCGGCATCACCGATTGCGCGCCGCCGGCGAACTGGATTTCGGCCATGACGTGAAAGGCCCGGCGCAAACCGTCCCATGCGTATTGCGAAACCTGATAGTCGAGGACCGGCGAGCCATCACCGCGCAGCTCCACCGAGCCACCGCTGCTGTCCGGGTGAAAGCCATCGCGCAGCAGCGCCAGCATCGCGTGGGTGTGCGGCAGGTCGGCCATGTGCTGGGCGTTCTCCCGGCCGAAACCACCCAGCAGCGTGGCAGCCAGCGCCGGGTGCAGCGGCGGCACTTCGAGTTTGAAAGCCATCGGCCCGGTGGTGCCGTCCTTCCACTGAAAATGGTCGGAATAAATCGACTGCGGCGCGCCGTAGAACGGATTGACCACCTCGGCGAAACGCGCGGCGGACATGTTCACCGGGTGCAGAAAGGTGCGCTTGCCCACGCGCTCATGCGGATCCGGCGCGTCGGAGCGCAGCAACAGCGCCGGGCTGTTGATGCCGCCGCCGGCCAGCACATAATGCCGCGCCTTGACGCTGATGCTGCGCCCGGTCGGCTCGACACAGCGCTCGTCCATCGCCACGCAATGCAGGCCGGTAACCTTGTCGCCGCTGATCAGCAGCTTCTCCACCCGCGCCAGATACAGCAGCTCGCCGCCCTTTTCCAGCGTCGCCGGGATGGTCGTGACCATCATCGATTGCTTGGCGTTGCTCGGGCAGCCCATGCCGCAATAGCCGAGATTCCAGCAACCGCGAACGTTGCGCGGGATGACGTGCCAGCTGTAGCCGAGTTGCTCGCAGCCTTTGCGAATCACATCGTTATTGGCATTGGGCGGCACCATCCACGGCGCGACGCCGAGGCGCTGCTCCATTTTTTCGAACCACGGCGCCATCTCTGCCGGACTATGGCCTTTGACGTTGTGCTCGCTGGCCCAGTGTTCGAGGGTCGGCTCGGGTGTGCGGAAGCTCGAGGTCCAGTTGATCAGCGTCGTGCCGCCGACCGCGCGGCCCTGCAGGATCGTGATCGCGCCGTCCTTGCTCATGCGCCCGATGCCTTCCTGGTAGAGGCTGCTGTAAGCCTCGTCTTCGAGCAGTTTGAAATCCGAACTGGTCTTCAGCGGGCCTTCTTCGATCAGCAGGACTTTGTAGCCGGCCGCGCTGAGGATCTCCGCCGTGGTGCCGCCGCCGGCGCCACTGCCGATGATCGCCACGTCGGCTTCGAGGGTGAGGTCGTCGCTCAGTTGCGCGCCGTTGTAGGTTTTCCAGCCTCGGGCGAGGCCTTCGCGGAAGGGATCGGGTACGGGCATCGGTCAGGTTCTCTTTATTATTCTGGATGCTGAGGTGATGCAGTTGGCCCCTTCGCGAGCAGGCTCGCTCCCACAGGGACATGCATTTCAAATGTGGGAGCGAGCCTGCTCGCGAAGAGCGCCCCCCGGTTTCAGACCTTCGGCGGCCCGGGATAACCGCAATGCGCCCAGGATTCGGCGCGGGTGTACCAGGCCATCATCACCATCTGCTGCAATGAGCTATGGCCCATGCGCAGCAAGCTCAATGAACTGTTCTCCCAGCGTTCGAGGAAATGCCGCATCGCTTCAGCGCTGGCGTTTTCCCAACTGCCCCAGATGCCGGTAAGCGGGCCACGCGTTACGGCCATGCCCAGCACGTCGAACAGTTGCCGAGTGAGCTTGAGCATTTCCGGCGACACGTGATCGAGGCTGTAGTCCAGCGACTTCAGCGTGCCGTCGACCGCTGCGGGCATTTCCCCGGCGACGACGGCGCCGTCGAGCATCACCGGGATCAGCGCGCGCAGGAACAGCAGATCGCCATCGCGCAAAACCACAAAGCCGTTGGCGCTGACGCTCGACGAGCAGCCAGTGAGGCTGGCGCCAAGGCCGGCGGTGGCGAGAAACGCGCTGGCGCCGAGGCTGAATTTCAGCAGGCCACGGCGCGACAGGGCGGGTGTTTCGGTCAGGCTTGGGTGCATTGTTGTTATTACCCGGCGTCGACGAACGTTTAGCGAATGAACAGTTTCTGAATCAGTTTCTGAATCGATCTGCCGTAAGGCGGGTAGATCAGCCGGGCCGCGTTGAAGCGCTGTTTGATCAGCACACCCTTGGCCTTGCTGAACGTCAGGAAACCTTCGTGGCCGTGGTAATGGCCCATGCCCGAGGGACCGATGCCACCGAAGGGCATGTCGTCCTGAGCGACATGCAACAAGGTGTCGTTCAGGCACACACCGCCGGAATGGGTCTCGTGCAGTACGCGATGCTGCTCGCGTTTGTCGTAGCCAAAGTAGTAAAGAGCCAGAGGACGAGGCCGCTGATTGATGTAAGCGAATGCCTGCTCCAGATCGCGATAAGGCACGATTGGCAGCAACGGGCCGAAGATTTCGTCCTGCATCACGGTCATCTCATCGCTGACATTGAGCAGCACGCTGTGCGGCATGCGTCGGCCCTGGCCTTGTTCGAACAGCGGGATCAGCAGCGCGCCCTTGCTAGTCGCGTCGCTGACGTATCCGTTCAGCCGGGCCAGTTGGCGTTCGTTGATGATCGCGGTGTAGTCGACGTTGTCGGCCAGGGTCGGGTAGAAGCCTTGCACAGCCTGACGATAGGCCTCGACGAAAGCGCCGACGCGGTCTTCCGGCACCAGCACATAGTCAGGCGCGACGCAGGTCTGCCCGGCGTTGAGGGTCTTGCCGAAGGCGATGCGTTCGGCGGCGTCCTTGAGCGGTACGTCTCTGGAGACGATGGCCGGCGACTTGCCGCCCAGTTCCAGCGTCACTGGCGTGAGGTTTTCCGCCGCAGCGCGCATAACGTGTTTGCCGACGCTGGTGGAGCCGGTGAACAGCAAATGATCGAACGGTAGACGCGAGAACGCCACGCCGACATCCGCTTCGCCCAGCACCACGCAAACCAGGTCTTCGGGAAAGATCCGCGCCAGCAGTTCTTTGAGCAGCAGTCCGGTGGCCGGGGTGGACTCGCTGAGCTTGAGCATCACCCGATTGCCGGCAGCCAGGGCGCCGACCATCGGCCCCACGGCCAGATACAGCGGGTAGTTCCACGGCACGATCACGCCGACCACGCCCAGCGGCTGATAAACCACCTTCGCCGAAGCAGGCTGGAACGCCATGCCTACCTTGCGCCGCGAGGGCTTCATCCAGTTTTTCAGGTGACGACTGGCGTAGTGAATGCCGTGCAGGCTCGGCATCAGCTCGGCGAGCAGGGTTTCGTCGGCGCTGCGGTGACTGAAATCGGCGCTGATCGCGTCGATCAATGCCTGCCGCTCAGCGCTGAGCAGATCGCGCAAAGCCTTGAGCCATTGTTGCCGCTGTGCGGCCGGCGGCATCGGGTTGGCGGCATACGCAGCCCGTTGTGCCTGGAACTGCCGATCAAGGGTTTCAAGAGGCTGTTGCAGCGTTTGCAGGTAGGCAATGTCGGCAGTCATCGCGGGCTCCGGATTTTATTGTAGTGGGCACTTTTTAGAGTCTAAGCTCTAGAAAGTCAAACGACTTCCGCGCACGTCAGTGTTTTATCCATTTCCGGTTAGGTCGTAAGATGCGCCGTCAACGCACTCTGAATTAAAGCTCAAGCCATGGCCCCACGAATAAAAACCAGCGAGCGCATCGTTCAGAACAGCCTGGAGCTGTTCAATCAGCAGGGCGAGCGCAGCGTCAGCACCAACCACATCGCCGCGCACATGGAGATTTCTCCGGGCAACCTGTACTACCACTTCCCCAACAAGCAGGCGATCATCGCCGTGTTGTTCAGTGAGTACGAAGCCCTGGTGGACAGCTTTCTGCGTCCGCCTCAGGGCCGCCCGGCGACCGTCGAGGACAAGCGTTTCTATCTCAAGGAACTGCTTTCGGCTATGTGGCGCTACCGCTTTCTGCATCGCGACCTCGAGCATCTGCTCGACAGCGATGCGGAACTGGCCGCGCGTTATCGGCGTTTCTCCCAGCGCTGCGTGATCCAGGGGGCCGCAATCTACGAAGGTTTTGTCGCCGCCGGCATTCTGAAAATGGATCGCGTGCAGATCGAGTCGCTGACCCTCAACGCGTGGATCATCCTGACCTCGTGGGTGCGTTTTCTGTGCACCACCCGGGAAAACTCCAACCACCTCAGCGAACAGGCCGTGAAGCGTGGCGTGTATCAGGTGCTGGTGCTGGAAGCAGGGTTTGTTACCGATCAGGCGCGGGATGAAGTCAACGCACTGTTCGACGAGTTCTACGTGCCGCTGGCGCAGGCCCTTGAAGACGTGAAATAAACCGTTCAGCCGAATTCCACAGGAGCCCGTTATGTCGATTGCGCAGTTGATCAGCCCACAAGCACTGGACGCTCGCAAAGAGCAGCCGGGGCTGGTGATTCTCGATTGTCGTTTTGCCCTCGAAGATCCGGATTACGGTCAGCGCAGCTACGCCGAAGGGCACATTGCCGGAGCGAGTTTCGCCGATCTGGAACGGGATCTGAGCGGTAAAGTCGAGAAGGGCGTGACCGGGCGTCATCCGTTGCCCGAGCCGGCGGCGCTGATCGAACGCCTGCAAGCCTGGGGCATCAGCAACGACAGCGATGTGGTTTTGTACGACGACGGCCCGGGTGCATACGCGGCGCGGGCGTGGTGGTTGCTGGCATGGCTGGGCAAGCGCGACGGCGTGTTCATTCTCGATGGCGGGCTCAAGGCCTGGCACGCGGCCGGCCTGCCGCTGAGCCTGGATCCGCCGAGCATGACCCCGGGCCACTTCAGCGGTCAGCCGGACATGAGCCTGCTGCTCAGCGCCGAGCAACTGCAACAACGCCTCGGCCAGCCAACGCTGACCCTGCTCGACGCCCGCGCCTTGCCGCGCTTCAAGGGCGAAGTGGAACCGATCGATCCGGTCGCCGGACACATTCCCGGCGCGCAGTGCGCGGCGTTCACCGACAACCTCGGCAGTGATGGACGGTTTTTGCCGGCCGAGCAGCTCAAGCAGCGCTTTGCCGCGAAACTGGGTGATCGCTCACCGTCGGAACTGGTCGCCTACTGCGGCTCCGGGGTGACGGCGTGCCATAACCTGTTCGCACTGTGCCTGGCTGGCTATCCGCTGGGTGCGCTGTATGCCGGATCGTGGAGCGAGTGGATCAACGAACCGTCGCGCGGCATTGCCACCGGCGAATAAACACAGCGATCTCCTGTAGGAGTGAGCCTGCTCGCGATGGCGGTGTGTCAGTCTGGCAATTCAATGCCTGACATGACGCCTTCGCGAGCAAGCTCGCTCCCACAAAGTCTTGTGTCACATCGCAAAATCTGATCAAAGCGCAGATCCCTTGTGGGAGCGAGCCTGCTCGCGAAGGCGCCGGCACATCCAGCATCGTGTCGACTGAGACAGCGCCATCGCGAGCAGGCTCACTCCTGCAAGGGATATGCGGCGCTCATTGACCGAGTGCGGCCAGCCATTGCGGGATACGCCGCTCGAGGTAATACCCGGGCCTGCGCACCGAGCCGTCGACGAAACCGACATGACCGCCACGCGCCTGCAATTCGAACCGGGTGCAGGCTGACAACTCGTCGGCTTGCGGCAGGCTGTGGGGAAATACGAACGGATCGTCCGCCGCCTGAATGATCAGCGTCGGCGTGCGGATCTCGCCCAGGTAATAGCGGCTCGAGGCGCGGCGGTAATAATCCTCGGCATCGGTGAAACCATGCAGCGGCGCGGTAACCCGGCCGTCGAAATCCCAAAACGTACGCATGTTTTCCAGCGAGCCGAGCGCGGCCAGTTTCGCCAGGCCGTCTTCGCGCCCGTCATGCTGGAACTGACGCTGCTTGTTCCTGATGTAGGCGACCATCTCTCGCATGAAGTGCGCCTGATACACCCGCGAAAACCCTTGGCCGATACGATCGGCACATTGATCGAGACGGAACGGTACCGACACCGCCACCGCGCCGAGCACACCGCTGTTGCTGCCGGTTTCACCCAGATGCTTGAGCAGCACGTTGCCGCCCAGTGAATAGCCGACCGCGTACAACGGCGCCAACGGTCGTTTGGCGCGCAGGTGCTGGATGGCTTCGGCAAGGTCTTCGCTGGCGCCGGAGTGGTAGCTGCGCGGCAACAGATTCGGCTCGCCGGAACAACCGCGCCAGTTCAGCGCGACGCTGGCCCAGCCCTGCTCGGCCAAGGCCTTTTGAATGCCCGCCACATAGGGCGAATTGGATGAGCCGGTCAAACCGTGCAGCACCAGTACCAACGGCGCCTCGGCACTGTGCGGGCCGTGCCAGTCGAGGTCGAGGAAGTCGCCGTCCTCGAGCCACAGGCGTTCGCGTTCGCGCTCGATGTGCACGGTCTTGCGCCACAGCGGCCCCCACAGGGTTTGCAGATGCGGATTGCCGAGGCCGAAGGCGGGGATGAAGCGTTCTGGCGAAGGGGGCACGATGATTCTCGATGGGCTTGTGGCGAGGAAGCTCGCCCCCTCGCCGCAGGTTGCTTGCGACCTTGTCAGCCGGCGATGTCCGCCGTGCGCTGCCACAGCGCGTAAAAAACCCGACCGGATTTCTGTTCACGATGCAGGCGCCAGTTGCCCGGCAGGCCCAGCGTCGATGGCGCTGTTTCGCTTTCAGTGTAGATCCACGAATCGGCCGCCAGCCATTGGCGCTCTTCCAGCAAGGTACAAACCGCTGGCAACAGGTTCTGGTTGAACGGCGGGTCGAGGAACACCAGGTCGAACGGCGTCGCGGTCTGGGTTTCCAGGTAGCGCAGCGCATCGGCGGTTTGCACCTGGCCGTTGCTGCAACGCAGGGTGCCGAGGTGTTGTTTCAGGCTGGAAACCGCAACGTTGCTGGCGTCCAGCGCCTGGGCCGTGGCCGCGCCACGGGACAGGGCTTCGAGAAACAGCGCGCCGCTGCCGGCAAACGGGTCGAGCACTTTCGCCCCTTCGACATACGGCGCGAGCCAGTTGAACAGGGTTTCGCGCACGCGATCCGGGGTCGGGCGCAGGCCCGGTGCGTCGGGGAAGCTCAGCTTGCGGCTGCGCCACTGGCCGCCAATGATGCGCAGCTGATTGACGCCGTTGTGCACGTTTTGCACAGGTTTTTTCGGTGCTCGAGTGGCCATTAATGCTCCGGAACCCCGAGCGGTTGCTCGGCAGGTTTATCAGATGGGGCCGGTAACGGCTTTTGCGGCACGGTCGGGCCAGCGGTGACGATGACCATTTTCTCCGTGCTCAGGTGTTTGTTCAGCGCAGCGCGGACCTGCTCCACAGTCAGACTCTGCGACTGACGCATGAAGTCGTCGAGATAGCTCAGCGGCAGATTATAGAAGCCCATCGCGCCGAGCTGGCCAACGATGTCGGCGTTGCTCGCGGTGGACAGCGGGAAACTGCCGGCCAGTTCGCGCTTGGCATCGTCGAGTTCTTTCTGTGTCGGCCCGGTTTTCAGGTAGTCGGCGAGTACGTCCTGCACCAGTTTCAGGGTGCCTTCGCTCATCTCGGCGCGGGTCTGCAGGTTGATCATGAACGGCCCACGGGCCTGCATCGGACTGAACGCCGAATACACGCCGTAGGTCAGGCCGCGCTTCTCGCGCACTTCGCTCATCAGGCGCGTACCGAAACCACCGCCGCCGAGGATCTGGTTGCCCAGCGACAGCGCGGCGTAATCCGGATCGTCGCGATCGATGCCCAGTTGCGCGAGCATCAGGTTGGTCTGTTTCGACGGAAACTCGATGTGGTTGACGCTGGCTTGCGGTTCCTGCGGTGCGGCGATTTTCGCCAGTGCCGGGCCTTTCGGCAGGGCAGAGGAGACCTGATTGGCGATCGCCTCGGCTTCGGCTCGCGACAGGTCGCCGACCAGTGCAATCACAGCGTTGCCGGCGGCGTAGGCCTTGGCATGGAACTCGCGCAATTGCGCGACGGTGATCTTCGGCACGCTCTGCGCATTGCCATCGCTGGAATGCGCGTACGGGTGCTCGCCGTACAGACGCTTCATCAGCTCCAGGCTGGCCAGTTTGCCGGGGTTCTGTTTCTGGTATTCGAAACCGGCGAGCAGCTGGTTCTTGATGCGCGCGAAGGAGTCGGCGGGGAAGGTCGGTTTGCCGACCACATCGGCGAACAGCTTCAACGCCGGTTCACGCTGCTCAGGTGCGCTCAGGCTGCGCAGCGAAGCCAGCGCCATGTCCTTGAACGCACCGTTGCCGAAGTCGGCGCCGAGGCCTTCAAACCCTTGAGCGATAGCGCCGACGTCTTTGCCGGCAATGCCTTCGTTGAGCATGGCGTTGGTCAGCACCGCGAGGCCGGGCGCGTTGCCGTCCTGGCTGCTGCCAGCGGCGAAGATCAGGCGCATGTCGAACATCGGCAACTCATGCGCTTCGACGAACAGCACTTTCGCGCCTTCAGCGGTGTTCCAGGTCTGTACGTCGAGCTTGCGGCTGGCCGGGGCCTTGCCGTCGAGTTCGGCCAGCGATTGCAGTTTCTGGCTGGACTTGGCGTTATCCAGTGCTTCGCTGGCCTTGCTGTCAGCGCTTGGCGACAAATAAACCGCTGCCGAGCCGATCACCGCGACAGCAATCAGGCCAAGCAGCATCAGGCGTGGGGTTTTGCGCTCACTCATGAGTCGTCTCCAAAGGCAGGACGTGGGCGACGCTGAGACGTTCGCGGGTGAAATACTTTTTCGCGGCGTTCTGGATGTCTTGCGGGGTCACGCTTTCCAGATCGGCCAGTTCGGTGTCCATCAGCTTCCACGACAGGCCGACCGTTTCCAGTTGACCGATCGCGGTGGCCTGGCTGGTGATCGAGTCACGCTCGTAGACCAGGCCGGCGATGACTTGAGCGCGGACGCGTTCCAGCTCTTCGGCAGACGGCGCGGTGGTTTTCAGTTGCTCAAGCAGTTTCCACAAGCCGGCTTCGGCCTGGGCGATGGTCTTTTTCTTCTGCGTATTTGGCGTGGCCGACAGGGTGAACAGGCTGTCGCCACGGGTGTAGGCGTCATAGTCCGACGAGCCGCCGGAGACCAGCTCTTCGCCGCGTTCCAGTTGCGCCGGGATGCGTCCGCTGTAGCCGCCGTCGAGCAGCGCCGAGATCAGGCGCAAGGCGTTGACCGAGCGTTTGTCTTCAGCGGTTGCAATGCTCGGCACGTTGAAGCCAAGCATCAGGCTCGGCAGTTGGGTCTGCACGCGCAGGGTGATCTGGCGTTCGCCGGGCTCGGCCAGTTCCAGCGGTTTTTTCGCCGGTGGCACGTCGCGTTTGGCGACCGGGCCGAAATAACGCTGGGCGAGGGTTTTCACTTCGTCCGGAGTGACGTCACCGACCACCACCAGCGTGGCGTTGTTCGGCGCGTACCAGGATTGGTACCAGTGGCGCAGTTCCTCGACTTTCATGCGGTCGAGGTCAGCCATCCAGCCGATGGTCGGCGTGTGGTAACCGCTGGCCGGGTAGGCCATGGCCTTGTAGCGCTCGTAAGCCTTGGACATCGGCTTGTCATCGGTGCGCAGGCGGCGCTCTTCCTTGATGACTTCGATTTCCTTGGCGAACTCGTCGGCCGGCAGGCGCAGGTTGGCCATGCGGTCGGCTTCAAGCTCGAAGGCCACGCCGAGGCGATCGCGGGCCAGCACCTGATAGTAAGCGGTGAAGTCGTCGCTGGTGAACGCGTTCTCTTCGGCGCCGAGGTCGCGCAGGATCAGCGAGGCTTCGCCGGGGCCGACTTTTTCGCTGCCCTTGAACATCATGTGCTCGAGCGCGTGGGACAGACCGGTCTGCCCCGGAGTCTCGTAGCTGGAGCCGACCTTGTACCAGATCTGCGAAACGACCACCGGCGCACGATGGTCTTCGCGCACGACGACCTTGAGGCCGTTGTCGAGGGTGAATTCATGGGTCGGTTGCGGGTCGGCCGCCAGGGCCGAAAGGGGCAGGCAGACTGCGCTGAGCAGCAGGCCAGCAGCGCGGCGGGCAAGAGCATTCATTCGTTTTTCAACCTGTTGGGCTGCCCGCTTGGTCTTAGCGTCGGCGGGCGAGAGG
>NZ_RCOA01000059.1:10432-36906 GCF_004307585.1 Pseudomonas sp. Sample_20
GTTGGCGCGTCGCTACCGTGAGATAGCCGTCCTCCATGTTTGGTTCCAACGACGACAAGAAGAGCCCAGCTGCGGCTGGCGAGAAGAAAAGCCTGTTCGGATGGCTGCGGAAGAAACCGCAGGAACCCGTCGTCGAACAGCCGCCCGCGATTCCTGAGCCGGCCCCCGCGCTAGCACCTGTAATAGAAGAAGAGCCGGCGCCGATTGTGCTGCCGATCGCCGAGCCGGTGCTGCAACCGGAGGCTGAAGCCGAGCCGGAAGCGCCCGCCGCTCCCGAACTGCCGCTGACGCCCGCCGCCGAGCCGTGGCTGACCTTGCCGGTGGCAGAAGAGCCGGTCGCGCTGGTTGAAGAAGCAGCGCCGCATGTGACGCCAGTGATTCCTGCGCCGGTTGCCGAGGTTGCGGCGCAGCCTGTGCCTGAGCCGGTTGTCGAGCCAGCGCCGATCATTTCTGAACCAGCCGCCCCGGTTGTTCCGCCGTCCGAGCCTGAGCCCGCACCGATTGCCGCTGCGCCAGTTGTCGCTCCGGTCGTACCGGTCGAAGCACCTGTAGAAGCGCCCGTCGAAACCCCGCGCACTGAGGAAACCAAAGCCGGTTTCTTCGCCCGCCTCAAGCAAGGCCTGTCGAAGACCAGCGCCAGCATCGGCGAGGGCATGGCCAGCCTGTTCCTCGGGCGCAAGACCATCGACGATGACCTGCTCGACGACCTCGAAACCCGTCTGCTGACCGCCGACGTCGGCGTTGAAGCCACTACGCAGATCATCCAGCGCCTGACCCAGAAGGTCGCACGCAAGGAACTGGCAGACGCCGACGCCCTGTACAAATCTCTGCAGGCCGAATTGGCAGCGATGCTCAAACCGGTTGAACAGCCACTGAAAATCGCCTCGCAGAACAAGCCTTTCGTGATTCTGGTGGTTGGCGTCAACGGCGCCGGCAAAACTACCACCATTGGCAAACTGGCGAAGAAGCTGCAACTGGAAGGCAAGAAAGTCATGCTGGCGGCCGGTGACACCTTCCGTGCCGCGGCCGTGGAGCAATTGCAGGTCTGGGGCGAGCGCAACAAGATTCCGGTGATTGCCCAGCACACCGGCGCTGATTCCGCTTCGGTGATCTTCGACGCGGTGCAAGCGGCCAAGGCCCGTGGCATCGATGTGCTGATCGCCGACACCGCCGGTCGCCTGCACACCAAAGACAACCTGATGGAAGAGCTGAAAAAGGTTCGCCGGGTGATCGGCAAGCTCGACGCCGACGCGCCGCACGAAGTGCTGCTGGTGCTCGACGCCGGCACTGGCCAGAACGCCATCAACCAGGCCAAGCAGTTCAACCAGACCGTCGAACTGACCGGCCTGGCGCTGACCAAGCTCGACGGCACCGCCAAGGGCGGGGTGATTTTCGCCCTGGCCAAGCAGTTCGGCCTGCCGATCCGCTACATCGGCGTCGGTGAGGGCATCGACGATTTGCGCACCTTTGAAGCCGAACCCTTTGTCCAGGCACTGTTTGCCGAGCGGGAGCGTTCATGATTCGTTTCGAACAGGTCGGTAAACGCTACCCGAACGGTCACGTCGGCTTGCATGAGCTGAGCTTTCGAGTCCGTCGTGGCGAGTTCTTGTTTGTCACCGGTCACTCCGGTGCCGGTAAATCCACGCTGTTGCGCCTGTTGCTGGCGATGGAACGGCCGACCAGCGGCAAGCTGCTGCTCGCCGGGCAAGACCTGAGCACCATCAGCAACGCGCAGATTCCGTTCCTGCGCCGACAGATCGGCGTGGTGTTCCAGAATCACCAGTTGCTGTTCGATCGTACGGTGTTCAACAACGTCGCCTTGCCGCTGCAGATCCTCGGCCTGTCCAAGGTCGAGATCGCCAAGCGCGTCGATTCGGCGCTGGAGCGCGTGGCACTGTCGGACAAATCCGATCTGTACCCGGGCGACCTGTCCACCGGTCAGCAACAGCGCGTCGGCATTGCCCGCGCCATCGTCCATCGCCCGGCCTTGCTGCTGGCGGACGAACCGACCGGTAACCTCGACCCGCGTCTGGCGGCGGAAATCATGGGCGTGTTCGAAGACATCAACCGTCTGGGCACCAGCGTGCTGATCGCCAGTCACGACCTGGCACTGATCGCGCGCATGCGGCATCGCATGCTGACCCTGCAACGCGGACGCCTGATCGGCGACGGGGAGGCCGGGGTATGAGTGCGACACGCAGTCCGAAGGTTTCCGAGCGCGTGGCCCCGAAGGCCGCCGACCCGCAACCGCAGAAGAAGAAAAAACACGACGATGACGACGGCCCGGACTTCGCCACGCTGTTTCACGCCTGGATCGAAAGCCACCGCGCCAGCCTGCTCGACAGCCTGCGCCGCCTCGGCAAGCAGCCGATCGGCAGCTTCTTCACCTGCATGGTGATGGCCGTGGCGTTGAGTCTGCCGATGGGGCTGTCGTTGTTGCTCAACAACGTTGAGCGTCTTGGCGGTTCCTGGCAGCGCGCAGCGCAGATTTCCCTGTACCTGCAACTCGACGCCAGTCCGGAGCAGGGTGAGGCGCTGCGTGAGCAGATCAAAGGCATGCCCGGCGTCGCCGATGCCGAATATGTCGGCCGTGATCAGGCGCTGGAAGAGTTCCAGCAGCAGTCCGGCCTGGGCGAAGCCCTGCGTGAGCTGCCCGACAACCCTTTGCCGGGTGTGGTGCTGGTGACACCGAACGAAGTCGACAAGCCGACACTCGAAGCATTAAGACAAAAACTTTCCGAGCTGCCGAAGGTACAACAGGCGCAACTTGATCTAGTCTGGGTCGAGCGTCTGGCCGCCATCCTCAAGCTTGGCGACCGCTTTGTCTTCGGTCTGACGGTGCTTTTGGTGTCTGCATTACTTTTGGTGATAGGCAATACCATTCGTCTTCATATTGAAAACCGCCGCACCGAGATAGAAGTGATTAAACTCGTCGGCGGCACTGACAGTTATGTGCGCCGCCCTTTCCTGTATATGGGCGCGTTGTATGGCTTCGGTGCAGGGCTGTTGTCCTGGGGTGTATTGGCGTTTGGCCTCAACTGGCTGAACGATGCGGTGGTCGGACTGGCCGGTTTGTACGGCAGTGATTTCGCCCTGGCCGGCGTGCCAGTGGCCGACGGTCTGTCGCTCTTGCTTGGCGCGGTGCTGTTGGGTTATATCGGTGCATGGATTGCAGTCGCACGTCATCTCAGGGAGCTGGCGCCGAAGTAGAATCTTTTTTGCGCGTGATTGACCTTGCGGTTTTTATGGGAACTTGTACCTGAGTTCCCGGTCAATTTTTCGCAGTGCCGAGAGGCACGAGTATGTGAGTGGGAGGTTTTTTCGTATGACCAATTCTTTGCAACCTGCGTATGCGCTGGTTCCGGGTGCGAACCTGGAAGCCTATGTGCACACCGTCAACAGCATTCCATTGCTGACGCCGGAGCAGGAGCGTGAACTGGCCGAGAGTCTCTACTATGAGCAGGATTTGGGGGCGGCTCGGCAGATGGTGCTCGCCCACCTGCGTTTTGTCGTACACATTGCCCGTAGCTATTCCGGCTACGGTCTGGCTCAGGCTGACCTGATCCAGGAAGGCAACGTCGGCCTGATGAAGGCCGTCAAGCGCTTCAACCCGGAAATGGGCGTGCGTCTGGTGTCGTTCGCCGTGCACTGGATCAAGGCGGAAATTCACGAGTTCATCCTGCGCAACTGGCGCATTGTGAAAGTCGCGACCACCAAGGCCCAGCGCAAGCTGTTCTTCAACCTGCGCAGCCAGAAGAAGCGTCTGGCGTGGCTGAACAACGAGGAAGTCCACCGTGTGGCGGAAAGCCTCGGCGTCGAACCACGTGAAGTGCGCGAGATGGAAAGCCGCCTGACCGGCCATGATATGGCCTTCGACCCGGCTGCCGAAGCCGACGACGACAGTGCTTTCCAGTCTCCGGCCAACTACCTGGAAGACCACCGGTACGACCCGGCGCGTCAACTGGAAGATGCCGACTGGAGCGACAACTCCAACACCAACCTGCACGAAGCACTGGAAGTGCTGGACGAGCGCAGCCGTGACATCCTCTACCAGCGCTGGCTGGCGGAAGAGAAAGCCACGCTGCACGATCTGGCGCAGAAGTACAACGTGTCGGCCGAGCGAATCCGTCAGCTCGAAAAGAGCGCGATGAACAAGCTCAAGTTGTCGATCGCCGCTTAACTGGCGAATCCGCAACAAGAAACGCCCCGATCAGCGATGATCGGGGCGTTTTCATTTCTGGCTTCACGCAAAACCCATGTGGGAGGGAGCTTGCTCGCGAAAGCGGAGTGTCAGTCACCGCCACTGCTGAATGATCCACCGCATTCGCGAGCAAGCTCGCTCCCGCATTGGTATTCCGGTGTTATTCAGCCCAAGGCGCCCGTCGCGAATCATTCAGTCCGAGCAAATAACTGTCGCCGCCCAACTGACTCATCTGCTGCCGAATCCACCCGGCCCGGCGCGATACATAACCGGTCGGATGACTCGCACTCCACACCCGTGGGTTGGGCAGTACGGCGGCCAGATAACTCGCCTGCTGACGCGACAATGACTTCGCGCTCACACCAAAGTGATGGCGGGCCGCCGCTTCAGCGCCAAACACGCCGTCATCCCACTCAACGCTGTTCAGGTACACCTCGAGAATCCGCTGCTTGGGCCAGAACACCTCGATCAGCGCGGTAAACCACGCTTCCAGGCCTTTGCGCAGATAGCTGCGGCCGGACCAGAGAAAGAGGTTTTTCGACACCTGCTGGCTCAAGGTGCTGGCGCCGCGAATCGAACCGCCCAGTTCGTTGTGGGCCAGAGCGGCCTGAATCGCGCGCAGATCGAAGCCCCAGTGCTCGGGGAATTTCTGGTCTTCGCCAGCAATTACCGCCACTTTCAGGTCATCGGAGATTTCGCCCCAAGGTTTCCAGGTGCGCTGCAGATCAATCGGCTCGCCGTCGACCCAGGATTCGACCTTGCGCTCGACCATCAACGCCGTACCCGGCGGTGGCACGAAGCGGAACACCAGCACCAGCAAGACGCTGCCGCCGGTGAACCAGAGCAGAGCCTTCGTGAGACGACGGAAAATTGAACGCAGCATAGAGATGGCTTGGCCGAACCCGTGGAGCGGGCCATTATACAGACCCTGCCGATGGCGTCTGACTGGAGTTCCCCATGCTGCGTGGCTTTTTGATGCTGGCCGCTTTTTTCGGATTCACCGGTGTTGCGCTGGGTGCGTTCGCCGCCCACGGCCTGAAAAACCGTCTGACCCCGGAATACCTGGCGATCTTCCACACTGGCGTCACCTACCAATTGGTGCACACACTCGCGCTGTTCGGCGTTGCGCTGCTGGCCACGCAGATTCCAGGGCGGCTGGTCACTTGGGCCGGCGTGTCCTTCACCGTCGGCATTGTGTTGTTCTCCGGCAGCCTGTATCTGCTGACCATGACCGGCATCAGCAAGCTCGGCATCATCACCCCGTTTGGTGGCCTCGCGTTTCTCATCGGTTGGGTTTGCCTCGGCCTCGCCGCTTGGCGCTTGCAGCTAACCGCTTGACGCTTGGTACTGACCTTTAGGTCATGATCGGGCTAGAATGCCAGCCCCTAAAAATGATGGCGGCGTTGTGCATGCGCATTCAGTTGAACGGTGAGTCCTTTGAATTGCCCGACGGTGAAACCGTTGCGGGCCTGATCACTCGTCTGGAGCTGACCGGGCGGCGTGTGGCCGTAGAGCTCAATCTGGACATCGTCCCGCGCAGCCAGCATGCCGATACCACGTTGAACGACGGCGACAACGTCGAAGTGGTCCACGCCATCGGCGGCGGCTGATTGTCCCGGCCCGCAAGGGCACAGAATCTGCAAGACCCTCACCCTTAAAGAGGATTCCCCATGAGCATCGTTCGTAGCGACAAGCCTTTTGTGCTGGCCGGTCGTACTTACCAGTCGCGTTTGCTGGTCGGTACCGGCAAGTACCGTGACATGGAAGAAACCCGCCAGGCCATCGAAGCCTCGGGTGCCGAGATCGTCACCTTCGCCGTACGCCGCACCAACCTGGGCCAGATCGAAGGCGAGCCGAACCTGCTCGAAGTGCTGTCGCCGGAGCGCTACACCTTCCTGCCGAACACTGCCGGTTGCTACGACGCCATCGAAGCCGTGCGCACCTGCCGCCTGGCGCGTGAGCTGCTCGACGGCCACAACCTGGTGAAGCTGGAAGTGCTGGCCGATCAGAAGACCCTGTTCCCCAACGTGATCGAAACCCTCAAGGCCGCCGAAACGCTGGTCAAGGAAGGCTTCGACGTGATGGTCTACACCAGCGATGACCCGATCATCGCCCGGCAACTGGCGGAAATCGGCTGCATCGCCGTGATGCCGCTGGCCGGTCTGATCGGCTCCGGTCTGGGCATCTGCAATCCGTACAACCTGCAGATCATCCTCGAAGAAGCCAAGATCCCGGTGCTGGTGGATGCTGGCGTCGGTACCGCTTCCGACGCGACCATCGCCATGGAACTGGGTTGCGACGCCGTACTGATGAACTCGGCCATCGCCCACGCCCAGCAACCGGTGACGATGGCGCAAGCCATGCAGCACGCCATCGTCGCCGGTCGCCTGGCGTACCTCGCCGGCCGCATGCCGAAAAAACTCTATGCCAGCGCCTCTTCGCCGCTGGATGGTCTGATCAAGTAAGAGCCATTGATGACTGAATCGAACGACACGCCTGTCCAGCCGGACGAAGGCGAAGAGCGCCAACACCGCCGCATCAAGAGCTTCGTGATGCGCGCCGGGCGCATGACCGAAGGCCAGCAACGCGGCCTGGACCAGGGCGCGCCGCTGTACGTGCTGCCGCTGGCCGATGCGCCGGTCGATTACGACCAGGTGTTCGGCCGCTCGGCGCCGCGCTCGCTGGAAATCGGTTTCGGCATGGGCCACTCGCTGCTGGAAATGGCCGCTGCTGCTCCAGAGCAGGATTTCATCGGTGTTGAAGTGCACCGTCCGGGTGTCGGCGCGCTGCTCAATGGCGTGCTGACCCAAGGGCTGACCAACCTGCGGGTCTACGATTGCGACGCGATCGAAGTGCTCAACCGCTGCATCGCCGACAACAGCCTTGATCGCCTGATGCTGTTTTTCCCGGATCCGTGGCACAAGAGCCGCCACCACAAGCGCCGCATCGTCCAGGCCTCGTTCGCCGAACTGGTGCGTAGCAAGTTGAAGGTTGGCGGCATTCTGCACATGGCCACCGACTGGGAACCGTACGCCGAGTACATGCTGGAAGTGATGAACGTCGCCCCCGGCTACCGCAACCTTGCCGAAGACGGCAAATGCGTCCCACGCCCGGCCGAACGCCCGATCACCAAGTTCGAACGCCGCGGCGAACGTCTTGGCCATGGCGTGTGGGATCTGAAGTTCGAAAAGATCGCTTAAGCATCACGCAATGATCGTTCCCACGCTCTGCGTGGGAATGCAGCCCGGGACGCTCCGCGTCCCAAAGCGGACGCAGAGCGTCCATTGAGGCATTCCTTTGCTGCGCATGGGAACGATCACAAGCGGCTGACAGATCAGCGGCGATCAGCAACCACGCCGATCAGTACCAGTACCACCAACAGCACCGGCGCCAGGCTGTAGTTGTTGAACTGGCTCAGGCCTTTGATGACCCACGGCGTGGCGTAGATCAGCGCGGCGCCGCTGCCGATCAGGCAGAGCAGGGCCATCAAGGGCACGCGCAGGGCGCCGGCGATACTGCCCAGGCGTTGTTCGACCCAGCCTTTGAAGTCAGCGCCGAACAGCACCAGCAGGCAACCGACCAGCGCCAGAGCGATTTCCGAGAGATTGCTGCGGCTCCAGCGGGAGACGGTGGCCAGCAGGTCGAGTATCAAATCCATGCGTTTTCCCTTTGAGCTGAAGTCAGTTCAGAAATTGTTGCAGCAAGTCGTTGAGGAACAGCTGGCCGCGTTCGGTCGCCGCCAGGCGTGACGGTTCGACCTGCAACAGGCCGCTTTGTTCGGCTTCGCGCCGGCCTTCGGCGAGGGTCTCCAGCGACAGGCCGGTGCGCTCCGGATACAGGCGCGATTCGACCCCGGCAGTCAGGCGCAGGGCGTTCATCAGGAACTCGAACGGCATCTCGTCATTGCTTAGCGATTTCTCGCCAGCCTGAAAGCTCTTCGCGGGATTCAGATAGTCCTTCGGCAGGCGGGTTTTCCATGTGCGCACGATGCGCCCGTCCGGGTGACTCAGCTTGCCATGGGCGCCGGCGCCGATGCCGATGAAGTCGCCAAAACTCCAGTAATTGAGGTTATGCCGCGCCGGGCGACCGGCCTGGGCATACGCCGACACTTCGTACTGCGCGTAACCGTGCTCGGCCAGCAGCGCCTGGCCGGCTTCCTGAATGTCCCACAGCGTATCGTCTTCCGGTAGCACCGGTGGCTGATTCCAAAACACCGTGTTCGGCTCCAGCGTCAGTTGATACCAGGAAATGTGCGTCGGCTTCAGCGCGATGGCCTGGCGCAGATCGCTCAAGGCATCGTCCAGCGACTGATCGGGCAAACCGTGCATCAGGTCGAGGTTGAAGTTATCGAACCCGGCCTGCCGGGCCATGCCCGCCGCACGCACGGCTTCGTCACCGTTGTGGATGCGGCCGAGGGCTTCAAGCTTTTCCTGCTGGAAACTCTGGATGCCGATCGACAGGCGATTGATCCCCAGCTTGCGATAGGCGACGAACTTCTCCTGCTCGAAGGTGCCCGGGTTGGCTTCCAGGGTGATTTCGATGTCGGCGGCGAACGGGATGCGCTGTTCGACGCCCTTCAGCAAACGCCCGAGGGCTTCGGCGCTGAACAGGCTCGGCGTCCCGCCACCGAAGAAAATCGAAGTCAGCTCACGGCCATACACCGCATGCAGATCCTGATCGAGATCGGCCAGCAGCGCGTCGACGTATGCCTGCTCCGGCAGCACTGGGCTAGCGGTGTGCGAGTTGAAATCGCAATACGGGCATTTGCGCACACACCACGGGATGTGGATGTACAGCGCCAGGGGCGGCAGGGTTGGCAGCGGTGCCCGAGGCGAGGACGCGGCGCCGCCGATGATCAGCGACGACGCGGAAGAATCAGTGGTCATTTCAAGCCCAGACGCTGGCGCAGCAGATCCATTGCACGGGCGCGGTGGCTGATCTGGTTCTTGTCGGCCGGACTCAGTTCGGCGCTGGAGCAGTCGCGCTCCGGCACCCAGAACAGTGGGTCATAACCGAAGCCGTGCTCGCCGCTGGCAGCGGTGAGGATGCGCCCGTGCCACAGGCCTTCGCAGAGGATCGGCAGCGGATCATCGGCGTGGCGCACCAGTGCCAGCACGCAGACGAACTGCGCGCCGCGCTCGGCTTGCGGCACGTCCTTCAGCGCATCGAGCAGTTTGGCGTTGTTCGCCGCGTCGCCCTGGCCGTCGGCGTAACGCGCCGAATAGATGCCCGGTGCGCCGCCGAGGAAGTCCACTGCCAGCCCGGAATCGTCGGCCAGTGCCGGCAGCCCGGAAATGCGCGCGGCATTGCGGGCCTTGAGGATCGCGTTCTCGACAAACGACAGGCCGGTTTCTTCCGGCTCGACCTTGCTCCACTCGCCAATCGAGCGCAGTTGCACCGAGTCGCCGAGCATGGCCTGGAGTTCTTTGAGTTTGCCGGCGTTATGGCTGGCCAGTACGAGCTGCTTGATGTTCATCATTCGCCGGGAAAGAGTTCTTGGTTGAAATTGATGGTGTTGATCTTGTCGCCATTCTGCACCTTGATTTCAAAGGTGCGGGTTTCCTGCTGCGGCACCGGGTACTGGGCGATGTAGTAGATCGCGCCCTGTTCGGTGACCTGGCGGAATTTCAGCGCCACGCTGTTGCTGGTCAGGTCCTTGATCGTGCCGGTGACGCTGGCGATCACCGGTTTGCCGTCCTTGACCACCGAGACGTTGATCACGCCCTGGTTCTTGCTGCGAATCAGCTCGGCAGCCTTGGCGATATCCGGTTGCAGGAACGTCGAGTTGAAGGTGTTGTAGTGCACCGTGATGTCGCCGAAGGTTTCCTTGCGTTCACCTTTGATGGCGTCCGCCGCCATGGCGCTGGCGCTCAGGCAGGCGGTGAGTAACAGCAACGCTAGACGGCTCATGTTCGTGCTCCTTCAAATGCCCAGGCTCAGACCGCGACTCGGTGGTCCGCCAACTGCGGACTGCTGACGCGGTAGATACCGATTTCACCTAACAGATTAGGCCATAGCTTACTGGCCCACCCGTGGCGGTGCTGTTGATCCACGGCAAGCCGATCAATGACCTTGGCGTCACGTTCGCGGCACAGTTCTTCGAAATCCTCGAAGGTGCAGAAGTGGATGTTCGGCGTGTTGTACCAGGTGTAGGGCAGGAATTCCGAGACCGGCATGCGGCCCTTGCTCGCCAGATACCAGCGGCAGCGCCAGTGGCCGAAGTTGGGGAAGGTGATGATGCACTGACGGCCGACCCGGAGCATTTCGTCGAGGATCTTGTCCGGGTAATGCACCGCTTGCAGGGCCTGGGTCATGACGACGATGTCGAAACTGTTGCTGGCAAAATTGCCCAAGCCTTTGTCCAGATCCTGCTCAATGACGTTGATGCCCTTGGCCACGCACTCGGCGATGTTGTCGGCGTCGTTTTCCAGGCCATAACCGGTGACGTTCTTGTTGTCGCGCAGCCAGGTCAGCAGCTCGCCGTCACCGCAACCCAGGTCGAGGACGCGGCTGCCGGCGGGGATCCATTCCTGGATGATTTCCAGATCAGCTCTCATGGCTTTCTCACAACGAAATGCGGTTCATGTAATTGCCGAACGCCTGCAAATAACGCGGGATCGGAATCAGGAAGGCGTCGTGGCCCTGGGGCGCGTCGATTTCCAGATAGCTGACGTCCTTGCGCGCGGCCATCAGCGCATCCACCAGTTCCCGCGAGCGCGCCGGGGAAAAGCGCCAGTCGGTGGTGAACGACATCACGCAGAATTTGGCTGTGGCGTTTTCGAAGGTTTTCGCCAGGTCATCGTCGAAGTTAGCCGCAGGATCGAAGTAATCCAGCGCTTTGGTCATCAACAGATAAGTGTTGGCATCGAAGCGCCCGGAGAACTCTTCGCCCTGATAACGCAGGTAGCTTTCGACCTGAAACTCGACACTGTGGAAGTCGTAGTTGAGCTTTTCGCTCTTCAGGCCACGGCCGAATTTCTCACCCATGGAGTCGTCGGACAGATAGGTAATGTGGCCGACCATGCGCGCGAGCATCAGCCCGCGCTTGGGAATCACGCCGGCTTCCTGGAACGACCCGCCGTGGAATTCCGGATCGGTGAGGATCGCCTGACGCGCGACTTCGTTGAAGGCGATGTTCTGCGCCGACAATTTAGGCGCCGAGGCGATCGCCAGGCAGTGCCGCACGCGATCCGGGTAGGTGATGGTCCATTGCAGGGCCTGCATGCCGCCGAGGCTGCCGCCGATCACCGCTGCCCACTGGCCGATGCCGAGCAGGTCAGCCAGACGCGCCTGGCTGTGCACCCAGTCTTCCACGGTGAGCACCGGGAAATCGGCGCCGAACGGCTTGCCGGTTTCCGGGTTGATACTGCTCGGGCCGGTGGAACCGTTGCAGCCGCCGAGGTTGTTCAGGCTGACCACGTAGAACTTGTTGGTGTCGATCGGCTTGCCGGGGCCGATGCAACTGTCCCACCAACCGGGCTTGCGGTCGTCGACGCTGTGATAACCAGCGGCGTGATGATGACCGGACAGCGCGTGGCAGATCAGCACGGCGTTGCTCGCCTGGGCGTTCAGCGTGCCGTAGGTTTCATAAATCAGGTCATAAGCGGCCAGCGAACGGCCACAGGCCAGCGTCAGCGGTTCGCTGAAATGCGCGGTTTGCGGCGTTACCAGACCAACAGAATCGGCGGGAAAGGCAGTTGGCATCGACCCTGCTCTCGTTGAAATGAGGCGTAAGTCTAAAGACCGGGGGGGTTAGCGGCAAGCAGCCCTCACCCTAACCCTCTCCCAGAGGGAGAGGGGACTGACCAAGGTGTTCTGTCGAACTGCGCCGACCTGATAATTGCGAGTCGAACTCCAATCTTGAGCTCAACACAAATCGGCTCCCTCTCCCTTGGGAGAGGGCTGGGGTGAGGGGCGCAGACGACGCCATATCAAGCCGAGCGCCGATCCCTCTCACCTCACATCAGCAAACGCAGGATTTCCGGCATCATCGTCATCGCCGCCAGATTGTTGATCACCAGCATGTCGATCAATTTCAGCGCAAGGAAAGCGAAGATCGGCGACAGGTCCAGGCCGCCGAGGTTCGGCAGGAAACGACGGAACGGTGCCAGCGCCGGTTCACAGATCTGGTTGACCAGTTCAGCGCCCGGGTTGTGGCTGCCCGGCGCGACCCACGACAGGATCACGCTGATGATCAGGGCAAAGAAGAAGATCTTCAGGAACAGCGCGGTGACGCCGATCAGCGACCAGATCACCAGTTGCAGCGGGTTGCCGGTGGTGCCGTAGGTCAGCAGCAGGGTCAGCGCCATCAGCAGCAGTTGCACCAGAATCGCCAGTACCAGCGACGACATGTCGAGGCCGAACAGGCTCGGGATGATCCGGCGCAAAGGCTTGAGCAGCGGCTGGGTGGCCTTGACCACGAACTGGCACAGCGGGTTGTAGAAGTTCGCCCGCACCAGTTGCAGGACGAAGCGCAGCAGCACGATCAGCAGGTACAGGCTGCCGAGGGTTTGCAGCACGTAAACCGCTGCGGTGTTCAATCCGATCATGTAAGGCTCCTTTATTTGCCCAGTTGTTCGGCCATTTCGACCGAGCGGTGCGCGGCGGCGCCGAGTGCGGTTTCAACCAGCGCTTCGAAGCCGCCAGCCTGGAATGATTTGATCGCAGCTTCCGTGGTGCCATTCGGCGAGGTCACGCGGCGACGCAGTTCGGCGGCGTCGACATCGCTGGATACCGCCATGTGCGCGGCGCCCAGAGCAGTCTGCACGGTCAGTTGCTCAGCGATCTCTTTTGGCAGGCCAAGTTTGACGCCGGCGGCGGTCATCGCTTCGATCAGCAGGAAGAAGTACGCCGGGCCGGAGCCGGACACTGCGGTGACTGCGTCCAGTTGCTGTTCTTCTTCCAGCCACAGGGCGATGCCGACGGCGGATAGCAGCTCTTCGGCTTGCTGGCGCTGCTCGGCGCTCACTTCGCTGGTCGCGTACAGACCGCTGACACCCTGACGCAGCAGCGCCGGAGTGTTCGGCATGCAGCGCACGATCGGCTGTTCGCCGAGCCACGCGGTCATGCTCGCGCAGGTGATGCCGGCGGCGATCGACACCACCAGTTGATTGGGCTTGAGGCTCGGGCGAATCGCCTCGCACACGGCTTTCATCGCCTGTGGCTTGACCGCCAGCACGATGACATCGACGCCGTCGATGGCCTGGGCGTTGTCAGCGAAGGTTTCGATGCCGTGTTCGGCGTTGACCTTGGCGCGGGTGTCTTCGCCCGGATCGCTGGCGCGGATCTGCGCCGCTTCCAGACCTTTGGCGCGCAAGCCGCCAATCAGACTGGCCGCCATGTTGCCCGCACCGATAAACGCAATACGTGTGTTGCTCATGTGTGGTCCTTATCTGGAAACGTTCAAGACTGGGAATAATCTCTGGCGCCAAACAGCGCGGTACCGATCCGCACCCAGGTGGCGCCTTGGGCGATGGCCGACTCGAGGTCGTGGCTCATGCCCATGGACAGTGTGTCGAGCGGCAGAGCGAGGCTCGCCTGCAATGTCTGCACGGCGGCGAAGGCAGCGTCCTGTTCGGCGCGCTCCTCGGTCGGCTCGGGAATCGCCATCAGTCCGCGCAGTTTCAAACGGGGCAACGCGCTGATGGCCTCGGCCAGCGCTGGCAGATCGGCCGGGGTGCAACCGGATTTGCTCGCCTCGCCGCTGACATTGACCTGAATGCAGATGTTCAGTGGCGGCAGTTCGGCCGGGCGTTGTTCGGACAGGCGTTGGGCAATTTTCAGACGATCCACGGAGTGCACCCAGTCGAAATGCTCGGCAATCGCGCGAGTCTTGTTCGATTGAATGGGGCCGATGAAGTGCCAGATCAAGGGCAGGTCGGCCAGCTCCAGCTGTTTGCCCAAGGCTTCCTGCAAGTAGTTCTCGCCGAAGTCGCGCAGGCCGGCGGCGTAGGCCTCCCGCAGGGCCTGGGCGGGTTTGGTCTTGCTCACGGCGAGCAAATGGATGCTGTTTTCGTCGCGGTGCGCGGCTTTGGCCGCTGCCTGGATGCGCGAACTAACCTGAAGGATGTTGTCTGCTATCGTGGACATCAAGAGGCGCCGGCGGTCTGTAGGTTCGCGGCATTCTACTGGAATTGAGGGACGCTATGGATATCACTGAACTGCTGGCCTTCAGCGCCAAACAGGGCGCTTCCGACCTGCACCTGTCGGCCGGCCTGCCGCCGATGATCCGCGTCGATGGCGACGTGCGACGGATCAATCTGCCGGCGCTGGACCACAAGCAAGTGCACGATCTGATCTACGACATCATGAACGACACCCAGCGCATCGAATTCGAGAAAAATCTGGAAACGGATTTTTCCTTCGATGTACCCGGCGTGGCGCGGTTTCGCGTCAACGCCTTTAACCAGAACCGTGGCGCCGGCGCGGTGTTCCGCACCATCCCGTCGAAAGTGCTGAGCATGGAAGACCTCGCCATGGGCGATGTTTTCCGCAAGATCACTGATGCGCCGCGCGGTTTGGTGCTGGTCACCGGGCCGACCGGCTCCGGCAAATCGACCACGCTGGCGGCGATGATCGATTACCTCAACACCCATCGCCATCACCACATTCTCACCATCGAAGACCCCATCGAGTTCGTCCATGAATCGCGCAAATGCCTGATCAATCAGCGCGAAGTCCATCGCGATACGCGCAGCTTCGCCACCGCACTGCGCTCGGCCCTGCGTGAAGACCCGGACGTGATTCTGGTCGGCGAAATGCGTGATCTGGAAACCATTCGCTTGGCGCTGACCGCCGCTGAGACCGGGCATCTGGTGTTCGGCACGCTGCACACGACCTCGGCGGCGAAGACCATCGACCGCGTGGTCGACGTGTTTCCCGGCGACGAGAAATCGATGGTGCGTTCGATGCTGTCAGAGTCGTTGCTGGCGGTGGTGTCGCAGACGTTGATCAAGAAGATCGGCGGCGGGCGGGTGGCGGCGCATGAAATCATGCTCGGGACATCGGCGATCCGTAACCTCATTCGCGAGGACAAGGTGGCGCAGATGTATTCAGCGATTCAGACCGGTGGGTCGTTGGGGATGCAGACACTCGATATGTGCCTGAAGGATCTGGTGACCAAGGGCTTGATCAGCCGCGAGCATGCACGCGAGAAAGCGCGTACGCCGGATAATTTCTGAGGGAGTGATCGTTCCCACGCTCTGCGTGGGAATGCAGCCCGGGACGCTCTGCGTCCCTGCCGAAGCGGACGCGGAGCGTCCATTGAGTCATTCCCACGTGGAGCGTGGGAACGATCGGTATGGTGTTAGCGCTGGACTACGCGCAGCTGCTGTTGCTCTTTCGGCAATACGCGCTTGGCCACGACGTAATGCTTTTGCCAGTACGGCTTGTTCAGCGTGTCGATGCTCACCGCTTTGCCCCGGCGCGGGGCGTGGATGAAGCGGTCGTTGCCCAGGTAGATGGCAACGTGGTTGACCCGACGGCTCTTGATGTTGAAGAAAATCAGATCGCCCGGCTTCAGATCCTTGCGCTCGACTTTCTCGCCGTGACCGCTGGCCATGGCGTTGGAGGTGCGTGGCAGGTCGAAAGTAGCGTCGTTGAACGCATATTTCACCAGACCGCTGCAATCGAAGCCTTTACTTGGGCTGCTGCCGCCCCAACGATAAGGTGTACCGAGGACGTTTACCGCACGGCTCAGCACATTGCTGCTTTCCTTGCTCGCCATCGGTGGCACCAGCTTGCTGCGGCTCTTGCTGCTCAGCGTGGTGGTCTTGCTCTTGCTGCTTTTGCTCGAAGGAGCCGAAGCATGGGATTTTGGGGTGAAGCCGTTAACGTTGGGAAGACGTTGCTCACGATTGGTGGCGTGGGCGGCCAGTGGCATTAATAGGCAAATAGTCAGCCATGTCTTGAAAAATGGTCGCATTAGGCGTGGCTCATAAGTGATAGCGCGCAACTTTATAACAGCTTTTTTTGCCGTTCCGAGGCCGTTCATCGATTCATTCCGCCGGCTACGGAACCAAAAACGCTCAAAAAGTACGCAATTGTCCGACAGAAGTCAGGTTCTACAAGGGTTTCGCGCTAGCAACGGTAACATTTGCCATACGTCGGCCACCTGTAAAAAAGTCACAAAGAAATGAAGAATATTTATCTATCGAGTGCAATGAGGTCTTAATGAACAGCTATCAGCTCCCCCGCGTGAAAGAAAAAGACACTCACAGCAAAGTCATCGGCTACCTGCTGTGGATTTTCGGATTCACTGGCGCGCACCGCTTTTACTACGGCAAACCGGTGACCGGGACGATCTGGTTCTTCACCTTCGGTTTGCTGGGGATTGGCTGGCTGATCGACCTGTTTCTGATCCCGGCGATGGATCGCGAAGCGGATTTGCGCTTTGCTGCCGGGCCGATCGAGTACAACGTCGCGTGGATTCTGCTGACTTTCCTCGGTGTGTTCGGCGTGCACCGGATGTATCAGGGCAAATGGATCAGCGGCCTGCTATATCTGCTGACCGGCGGGTTGTTCTTTATTGGCGTGCTGTATGACTTCTGGACCCTGAACGATCAGGTGTCGGTGCGCAACGCGCAGAATCGCGGCGCCTTCCAGTAAGTAGTGGCGAGGGGATTTATCCCCGTTGGGCCGCGAAGCGGTCCTGAATCCGAGAACGCGGTGGATTTGTTCCACCGCGTGCAATGCCTTCGCGACTGCTACGCAGCCGAACGGGGATAAATCCCCTCGCCACAATCTCCCTCAGTAGCAGGTCATGCCTGGTGGGTAATCCGCCCATCCACCAGCGTATAGCGCACCACGCCCGGCAGACTGTGCCCGATGAACGGGCAGTTTTCGCCCTTCGACAGCCAGTGTTCACCGGCCACCGTCGAAGACTTCGGATCGAACAGCACGATATCCGCCGCGCCGCCTACCGCCAGTTTGCCCGCCGGCAGGCGCAGGGCTTCGGCCGGGCCTGCGCTGAGACGTGCCAGCAGCGTCGGCAAGTCGAGCAAACCATCCTCGACCAGCGTCATCGCCAGCGGCAGCAGCAACTCAACACTGCTGATGCCCGGCTCGGTGGCGCCGAACGGTGCCAGTTTGGCGTCGCGCTCGTGGGGCTGGTGATGGCTGGAGATCGCTGAAACCACCCCGGACTTCACTGCCTCACGCAGGCCATCGCGGTCGGCGCGGGTGCGCAGCGGCGGTTGCACGTTGTAGAGGCTGTTGAAGTCGATCAGCGCTTCGTCAGTCAGTATCAGCTGATACAACGCAACATCCGCCGTTACCTTCAAGCCACGGGCCTGCGCCTGGGCAATCAGGGCAACACCGCGCGCACTGGTCAATTGGCTGAAGTGCGCACGCACGCCGGTCTGCTCGACCAGCAGCAGATCGCGAGCCAGCGCCACGGTTTCGGCGGTTTCCGGGATGCCCGGCAGGCCGAGGAAACTGGCGACCGCGCCTTCGTGGGCCAGACCGCCCTCGGCCAGATCGTGATCCTGCGAGTTGAAGATCACCGTCAGGTCGAACGTCGCCGCGTATTCCAGCGCCCGGCACAGGGTACGGCTGTTGCGGAAGCTCTCCAGACCGTTGCCGAACGCCACGCAACCGGCGTCGCGCAGCGCGACCAGTTCGGCCAATTGCTCGCCATCAAGACCTTTGCTCAGCGCGCCAATCGGGAACACCTTGGTGTTGCCCGCCTCGCGGGCGCGGTCGAGGATCAGTTCGGCGACGGCTGAGGTGTCGAGCACCGGTTTGGTTTTCGGCGGGCAGCACAGGCTGGTCACGCCACCGGCAGCGGCGGCGCGGGTTTCGCTGACGATCGAGCCTTTGCGGCTGTAGCCCGGCTCGCGCAGGGCAACGTTGAGGTCGACCAGGCCAGGCGCGGCTACCAGGCCTTGAGCATCGATGGTTTCTACTGCGCTGAAACCGGCCGGTGCGGCGCCGAGGGCGACGATCTTGCAAGCTTCAACGTGGATGTCGGTGATTTGATCCAGGCCGCTGCTGGGATCGATGACGCGTGCGCCGAGAATGCTGAGCTTCACTGGGCGTTCTCCTGCTCGAATTGACGTTGCGCAGTCTGCCCGCTCATGGCCATGGACAGCACGGCCATACGAATCGCGATGCCGTAGGTCACTTGATTGAGGATCACCGAGTGCGGGCCGTCGGCCACCGCCGACTCGATCTCCACACCACGGTTGATCGGCCCCGGGTGCATGACGATGCAATCGGGTTTGGCTCCGGCCAGACGTGCGGTGGTCAGGCCGAACAGGCGGTAGAACTCGCCTTCGCTGGGCAGCAGGCCGCCGGTCATGCGCTCACGTTGCAGACGCAGCATGATTACCACGTCGACGTCTTTCAGGCCTTCAGCCATGTCGGTGTAGACCTTGACGCCGTATTGCTCGATGCCGATCGGCAGCAGGGTTTTCGGCGCGATCACGCGGATGTCCGGGCAGCCAAGGGTTTTCAGCGCGAGCATGTTCGAGCGCGCCACCCGCGAATGGAGGATGTCGCCGACGATCGCCACCGAGAGGTTTTCGAAACCGCCCTTGTGCCGACGGATGGTGAGCATGTCGAGCATGCCCTGGGTCGGGTGCGCATGCCGGCCGTCGCCGCCGTTGATGATCGCCACCTGCGGGCAGACATGCTCGGCGATGAAGTGCGCCGCGCCCGAGTCGCCGTGGCGGACGACGAACATGTCGGCGGCCATCGCCTCAAGGTTGCGCAGGGTATCGAGCAGCGTTTCGCCCTTGCTCGCCGACGATGTCGACACGTTCAGGGTGATCACGTCTGCCGACAACCGTTGGGCCGCCAGTTCAAACGTGGTGCGGGTGCGCGTGGAGTTTTCGAAGAATACGTTGCACACGGTCTTGCCGCGCAGCAACGGGACTTTCTTCACCGCCCGGGCACCCACTTCAAGGAACGAGTCGGCAGTGTCGAGGATTTCCGTCAGCAACTCGCGGCGCAAACCGTCGAGCGAGAGGAAGTGGCGCAGCTGGCCCTGATCATTGAGCTGCAGCGGGCGCTTGGTATCTAGAGGCGTCATCGCGAGGGGGACTCTCAATAGGGCGGATTAAAGGGTGACGTCTTGCAGTTCGAGCGTCAGCGGTTCGGGGCCGGACAACTTGACCCGCTGGTTGCCGGCCAGGGTCAGGGTGGCGCCGACCACGTTCGGGCGGATCGGCAACTCGCCGGCGTCCAGGTCCAGCAGGCAGACCAGGGTGACGCTGGCCGGGCGGCCGTAATCGAACAGTTCATTCATGGCGGCGCGAATGGTCCGACCGCTCATCAGCACGTCGTCGATCAGCACCAGATGCTGGCCTTCGATCTCGAAGGGCAGGGCGGACGGGCGCACTTGCGGGTGCAGGCCGTTCTGGCTGAAGTCGTCGCGATAGAAGGACACATCCAGCGTGCCCAGTGGCGCATCGCTGGCCAGTTCCTTGAGCAGCGCCTGCGCGACCCAGATGCCGCCGGTGCGAATGCCGATGTAACGCGGTTCGCTGATGTCACGCTGGGCAAGGTGCGCCTTGAGGCGGGTCGCCATCTGGCTGATCAGATCGGCGGGATTGGGCAGGCTCATGGTTGCTCCTTCGTGATTCCGCGCTGCGTCCTGCCGGACGAAGCTCGGTTTATAACCAAAAGAAAAGCGCCGAAGCGCTTGTCAGGATTCAAACAATGCAGTGTTTTCATCGAGCCAGCCCTGCAGCAGCAGGGCAGCGGCGATGGCGTCCACCGGGTTGTCGCGGTAACTGCCTTTCTGCCCGCCACGCACCAGTCGCTCGCCCTTGGCTTCGAAAGTGGTCAGGCGTTCGTCGTGAGTATAGAAGGGCAGGTTGTAGCGGCCGTTGAGGCGGCGGGCGAATTTCTCGGCGCGCACGCACATCTCGCTGGGCGTGCCGTCCATGTTCAGCGGCAGGCCGACCACCACGGCGTCGGGTTTCCATTCTTTTATCAGCGCTTCGACCTGATCCCAGTTCGGCACACCATTCTGTGCTTTCAGGGTGCACAGCTCGCGGGCCTGGCCGGTGATGCCCTGGCCGACCGCGACGCCGATCTGTTTGGTGCCGTAGTCGAAGCCGAGAATCAGGCGCAGGGCCATCAGGCGTGACCCGCCTGGCTGGTGAGCAGATTGAGGTCGATGCCCAGGTGCCGCGCTGCCGCTTCCAGGCGCAATTCGCTGCGGGTGTTGAAGAGGATGTCGGCGTTGAACGGGCAGGTCAGCCAGGCGTTGTCGGCCAGTTCGGCTTCCAGTTGCCCGGCTTCCCAGCCGGCGTAACCGAGGGTGATCAGGCTTTGCGCGGGGCCGACGCCGTCAGCGATGGCGAACAGCACGTCCTGCGAAGTCGACAGGGCCAGGTCGCCGTCCAGCTGCGCCGTAGCCTGGAAGGTCTGGCCCGCCGGGTGCAGGACAAAACCGCGATCGGTCTGCACCGGCCCGCCGATGAAGATCGGCACATCCTGGCAGCGTGCCGGCGGCTCGATGTCCGGGCGCAGCTGTTCGAGGATGTCGGCCAGGTTCAAGTCTTGCGGCCTGTTGACCACCAGCCCCATCGCGCCATTGGCCGTGTGCTCGACGATGTAGGTCAAGGTGTGGGCAAAGTTCGGGTCGGCCATGTGTGGCATGGCGATCAGGAAGTGATGCTTGAGGTAGCTGGGGCTGACGTTTTTCATGAGCGCTAGTGTGGCGTTCGAGGGGCGAACTGACAAGCTGGAGATGCTGACAACAACACAGATCCATTATTGGAACAGAGCTTTTGTGGCGAGGGGATTTGCTGTGGTGAGGGAGTTTATCTGTGGTTAGGGGATTTATCTGTGGTTAGGGGATTTATCTGTGGCGAGGGGATGTATCCCCGTTGGGGCGCGAAGCGCCCCTGAATCGCTTGATAGGTTCTGCCTGACACTCCGTATGGAATGGTTTTGCGGCTGCTGCGCAGCCGAGCGGGGATAAATCCCCTCGCCACAGATAAATCCCTCGCCACATAAATATTCAGTTGCTGGAGAGCTTGTCGCCCCGGGCAAATTTCCAGGTGCGGATGATTTCCAGGCGGTCGATGTCCGACAGATCACCGGTAAACGGTGCAAACGGCGCGGCCAGGCGGACGATGCGCTGCGCCGCCTGATCGAGCAGCGGCTGGCCGGAGGATTCCAGCACCAGCACTTCATACAGCGAGCCGTCGCGATTGATCGAGACCATCAGGCGCAAATTGCCGTAGATCTGCTTGCGTCGGGCTTCTTCGGGGTAGTTGAGGTTGCCGATGCGCTCGACCTTCTTGCGCCAGTCATCCTTGTACCAAGCGCCCTTGTCGCGCATGGTCGATGCCGCGCTCAAGCGGTGGATGCGCGGGCGTTTGGCGTACAGCTGTTGTTCCTTGGCCAGTTCCGCTTCGAGGCTGGCGATGTCGCTGGACAGCTGCGAGCTGTCGAACGCTGGCGCGTCGACGGTCGGTTTGACTTCGGTTTTGCTTTCTTCTTTCTTGGTCGGCGCCTTTTTCGGTTTCGGCGCAACGGTGGTCACCGCTGCCTTCGGGGCGGCTTCCTGCACCACTGGCTTGGCGGCGGGCGGCGGGGTGACCTTTTTGACCTGATTGTCCTGGAACGGCGCGACTTCGGTGGTCTTGGGCAGGGCTTTCTTGTCCAGCGTGCCGCTGCCTTCCTGGTTTTCCTGAGCGAGAAAATCTGCCTTTTCCGGCTTCTTCTCGGCCTTGAAGGTGGCCAGGGTGATTTCCAGGGTTTTGCTGATCTGCTGCGGCTCGACCATGGTGAAGCCGACGCCGAGCAGCAGCGCCAGGTGAATCAGCGCCGCGAGAAACAGGGTAAAACCGAGGCGATCGGCCGGGCGCACGCCACGATGGGCGAGTTCAGCGGGCAGATCGGACGGGAGGGTCATGACAAGAAAACCAACATCGCGTTTTTCAGAGGCTGCGCATGATAACGCAATGTTGGTTTCGCGCCTTGGGCTTCACGCTTCAAGCGACAGACTGCATGTGACGTACATCAAGCTTGTGGCTTTTTGCCGGCCGCTTGCAGCTTTTTATCGATCGCATCCATCAGCATGCCGCCGATATCAGTGCCGAACGCATTGTCGATTTCGCGGATGCAGGTCGGGCTGGTGACGTTGATTTCGGTCAGGTGCTCGCCGATCACGTCGAGGCCGACGAACAGCAGGCCTTTCTCGCGCAGGGTCGGTCCGACCTGGGCGGCTATCCAGCGATCCTTTTCGGTCAGCGGACGTGCTTCGCCACGGCCACCGGCGGCGAGGTTGCCACGGGTTTCGCCCATGGCCGGGATACGCGCCAGGCAGTAATCCACCGGCTCGCCATCGATCATCAAAATGCGCTTGTCGCCGTCGACGATCGCCGGCAGGTAGCCCTGAATCATGATCTGCTGCTTGCCGTGCAGGGTCAGGGTTTCGAGGATCACCGAAAGGTTCGGGTGCCCGGCGGTGTGGCGGAAGATCGACGAACCGCCCATGCCGTCCAGCGGCTTGAGGATCACGTCACCGTGATGGTCGGCGAACTGACGCAATACGTCCGGGCGGCGGCTGACGATGGTCGGCGGCGTGCACTGCGGAAACAGCGTGGCGAACAGCTTTTCATTGCAGTCGCGCAGGCTCTGCGGCTTGTTCACCACCAGCACGCCGGCGGCTTCGGCCTGTTCCAGCAGATAAGTGGAATAGACGAATTCCATGTCGAACGGCGGATCCTTGCGCATCAGGATCACGTCCAGGTCGCTCAGCAGCTTGTCCTGTTCGGCGTCCAGTTCGAACCATTTGTCCGGGTTGGCGAAGACTTTCAGCGGGCTCATCCGCGCCCGCGCCTGGCCTTCGGCCTGATACAGGTCTTTCTGTTCCATGTAGAACAGTTCCCAGCCACGCTTCTGCGCGGCCAGCAGCATGGCCAGCGAGCTATCCTTTTTATAGAAGATGCTGGCGATAGGGTCCATGACAATCCCGACGCGAACGCTCATTGGGTTTTCCTCGAAATTTGGCTACCGGATCGGTATTGAAAAAGTGCCGCCAGAGTGGCGCCGGGCGGGTTTCGGGTCAAGGAAAAACCCGTCGATAGATTGCATCTGGAGACTGTGCTAAAAAGGCTGGCAGATCGCGCCGCCCCATGGGTTTCAAGGGTTTCAGGCCATTATTCACAGCAAAACGGACAATTTGATTCGCAAAGGCGACGGTAGAACCCTCTTATGGAACAGCAGTCCAGCGCCTTGAAGGTCATGGTGATCGACGACTCGAAAACGATTCGCCGCACCGCCGAAACATTGTTGAAGAATGTCGGTTGCGAAGTGATCACCGCCATCGACGGTTTCGATGCGCTGGCGAAGATCGCCGACCACCATCCCGGGATCATCTTCGTCGACATCATGATGCCGCGTCTGGACGGTTATCAGACCTGCGCCCTGATCAAGAACAACAGCGCCTTCAAGGCGACGCCGGTGATCATGCTGTCGTCCAGGGACGGTCTGTTCGACAAGGCCAAGGGGCGGATTGTCGGTTCTGATCAATTTCTGACCAAACCGTTCAGCAAAGAAGAACTGCTCAACGCGATCCAGGCCCATGTTCCGGGCTTCGCCGCCGTTTTGCCGCAGTAAGACACGCACAGTGACGCTCGGCCAGCGGGCCGGCAGTCGACCAGAAAAATGGGGAAGACCATGGCACGTATCCTGATCGTCGATGATTCGCCGACTGAAATGTACAAACTCACCGGCATGCTCGAAAAGCACGGCCATGAAGTGCTCAAGGCCGAGAACGGCGCCGACGGCGTGGCCCTGGCCCGTCAGGAAAAACCCGACGCGGTGCTGATGGACATCGTCATGCCCGGCCTCAACGGTTTTCAGGCGACCCGCCAGTTGACCAAGGATGCCGATACTGCGCACATCCCGGTGATCATCATCACCACCAAGGATCAGGAGACCGACAAGGTCTGGGGCACCCGCCAGGGCGCCAAGGATTACCTGACCAAACCGGTCGACGAAGACACCCTGATCAAGACCCTGAACAACGTACTCAACGGCTGATCGCGCGATCATGAACGAATCGCTGACCGCGTTCGAACTGCTCTGGCAGATCGACCAGCGCTGCCGCCTGCTGGCAGCCGACCTGCCGTCGCAAGCGGCGCGCCCGGATCGCTGGAGCGGCATCGGCTTTCGCCTCGGCGAGCATTGGTATGTGGCGCCGATGGGCGAAGTCAGCGAAGTCCTGCATGAGCCGCGCTTCACCCAGTTGCCCGGGGTCAAGCCGTGGGTCAAGGGTGTGGCTAACCTGCGCGGGCGGCTGCTGCCGATCATGGACCTGTGCGGGTTCTTCGGCCATGAACTGTCGCCGCTGCGCAAACAGCGGCGGGTATTGGTGGTGGAACATGAAGACGTGTTCGCCGGGGTGATGGTCGATGAAGTCATCGGCTTGCAGCATTTCGAACAGGGCAGTTTCGAGCCGCTGTCGATCAGCAAGCGCCAGGGCTCCAAGGCCGAATTCGTCAAAGGCTATTTCCGCCGCGAACAGAACTGGCGGGTGTTCAGCCTGTTCGCGCTGGCCAGGTCTCCGGTGTTCATGGGTGTGGCTCTATAGCAGGAACAACACAGAACCCATTGGGCGGAATGGGCCATGTGATCAGGAAAATTGTGGGTCAGACAGACCTGTGGCGAGGGGATTTATCCCCGATGGTTGGCGAAGCCGACCCAAGACCTGTATTTGAGATGTAGCCGATACGACGCAGGTTTTTGGGGCCGCTGCGCGACCCATCGGGGATAAATCCCCTCGCCACAAAATTTCTTCATCATGAGGTTGCCTCCCACAGGGATTGCAGCAGGCCTCAAAGGTGTGGGTTAAGGCGAGGACCGATGACAAAAGCAAAAACAGGCAAGTCGGCAGAAGCATCGCGCAGTCGTGCGCAGATCATCGTGCTGTTTATCGCACTGATCGTGTTCATCATGCTGCTGTTCGCCAACTTCGCGTACCTCAACACCCAGGCGAACTACGACAAGCAGTACATCGGCCATGCCGGCGAACTGCGCGTGCTCTCGCAACGCATCGCCAAGAACGCCACCGAAGCGGCGGCGGGCAAGGCGGCCGCCTTCAAACTGCTCAGTGATGCGCGCAACGATTTTGCCCAGCGCTGGGGTTACCTGAAAAAGGGTGACCCGAACACCGGCCTGCCCCCGGCACCCGTCGCCGTGCGCCCGGAAATGCGCGCGGTGCAGATGGACTGGGAGCGCCTGCTGAAAAACACCGATGCGATCCTCACCAGCGAACAGACCGTGCTGTCGCTGCATCAAGTCGCCGCTACGCTGGCCGAAACCGTGCCGCAGTTGCAGATCGAATACGAAAAAGTCGTGGAAATCCTCCTCCAGCGCGGCGCCCCAGCGGCGCAGGTAGCGATGGCGCAACGGCAATCGCTACTGGCTGAACGCATTCTTGGCGCAGTCAACACCGTGCTCGCCGGTGACGAAAACTCGCAGCAGGCCGCCGACGCGTTTGGGCGTGATGCCGCGCGTTTCGGTCTGGTGCTCAACGGCATGTTGCAGGGCAACCCGGCGCTGAAAATCAGCCAGGTCGAAGACCGCGACGCCCGTGCGCGTTTGAGCGAAATCTCCGAGCTGTTCCAGTTCGTTTCCGGCTCGGTGGACGAAATCCTCGAAACCTCGCCAGAGCTGTTCAAGGTCCGCGAATCGGCGAGCAACATCTTCACCCTGTCGCAAACCCTGCTCGACGAAGCCTCGCACTTGGCCACCGGATTCGAGCATCTGGCCGGCGGGCGCAACACCGACACCATTGGCGGCTATGTGCTGGGCTTGCTGGCGCTGGCCTCGATCATCCTCATCGGTCTGGTCATGGTCCGCGAAACCAATCGCCAATTGCGCGAGACCGCCGAGAAGAACGAGCGCAACCAGAACGCGATCATGCGCCTGCTCGACGAAATCGAAGACCTCGCCGATGGCGACCTCACCGTGACCGCCTCGGTGACCGAAGACTTCACCGGCACCATCGCCGACTCGATCAACTATTCCGTCGACCAATTGCGTGATCTGGTGGCGACCATCAACCTCACCGCCGGCCAGGTTGCCGCTGCGGTGCAGGAAACCCAGGCCACCGCCATGCATCTGGCCCAGGCCTCGGAGCAACAGGCCCAGCAGATTTCCGAAGCCTCGACGGCGATCAGCGACATGGCCGAGTCCATCGATCAGGTCTCGGCCAACGCTGCCGAATCGTCGGCGGTGGCCGAGCGTTCCGTGGAAATCGCCAACAAGGGCAACGAGGTGGTGCACAACACCATCCACGGCATGG
>NZ_RCOA01000131.1:0-36852 GCF_004307585.1 Pseudomonas sp. Sample_20
TAAAAAACACCTCGAGCACTTCGACGACGAAATCCATCGGTGTGTAGTCATCGTTGAACAAAACCACCTTGTACATCGGCGGCGCCTGTAACGCGGGCTTTGCTTCCTGAACAGCAACGCCTGCCGAATCGTCGTCGTGCTCCTGTGGAAGATCCTTTTGGAGAAGCGGGCGATCCTGATTGAATGTTAGTCGAATCTGGCTGATTGCATGCATGGAAAAAAAGGTTCGTCAGTTGTGCGAATACAGTGGTGGGGGCGGTTGCACACGTTTTCAACTACGACTGCCCGGTCACCTTGACTATCGGGAAAACGGTGTTACAACCAATAGAGCCCACAGTGGGTAAAAAAGATCCGCGGAGTCAATTCTTTTATCGAATTCGATTGCGGATGTCGTGGATGATACTCCAGCGATGGAGTCTGTTGCAGAGGGATTTGAGCATGGCTGTCGGCAAGGTGAAATGGTTCAACAATGCCAAGGGATTCGGCTTTATCAATACCGACGCCCGGGAAGGTCGCGATGAGGATGGCAAAGACATTGATTTCTTTGCCCACTACTCGGCCATTGAAATGGAAGGGTACAAAACCCTGAAAGCGGGTCAGGCGGTGAACTTCGAGATCGTTCAAGGCCCCAAAGGCTTGCATGCCGTGAAGATAACTCCGGTCGAAGCAGCTTCGACGCCAAGCTCGATTGCCACGAAAAAACAAACGGCAACCAGTTGAAGCCTCAAAACATTCGGTCATAAAAAACCGCCTGACTCAACCCATCGAGTCAGGCGGTTTTTGCGTGGCTGCAACTTTTACATATGCGAAATCAACGCATCCCCGAACCCGGAAGACGACACCAGCTTCGCGCCATCCATCAAGCGCTCGAAATCATAAGTAACAGTCTTGGCGCCGATCGCACCGTTGGTGCCCTTGATGATCAGGTCCGCCGCTTCGGTCCAGCCCATATGACGCAACATCATCTCGGCCGAGAGAATCAGCGAGCCCGGGTTGACCTGGTCCTTGCCGGCATATTTCGGCGCGGTGCCGTGGGTCGCTTCGAACATCGCCACGGTGTCGGACAGGTTGGCGCCCGGCGCAATACCGATACCACCCACTTCCGCCGCCAGGGCGTCAGACAGGTAGTCACCGTTGAGGTTAAGCGTAGCGATCACATCGTATTCGGCCGGGCGCAGCAGGATCTGCTGGAGCATGGCGTCGGCGATGGCGTCCTTGACCACAACATTCTTGCCGGTTTTCGGATTCTTGAACTGCATCCACGGACCGCCGTCGAGCAGGGTCGCACCGAACTCTTCGGCCGCCACTTCGTAGGCCCATTCCTTGAAGGCACCTTCGGTGAACTTCATGATGTTGCCTTTGTGCACGATGGTCAGCGAGTCGCGATCATTGTCCACCACATATTGCAGGGCCTTGCGCGCCAGACGCTTGGTGCCTTCGCGGGAGACCGGCTTGACGCCGATGCCGCAGTTTTCGTCGAAACGGATCTTGGTGACGCCCATTTCTTCTTTAAGGAATTTGATGACCTTGGTGGCTTCCGGCGAACCAGCCTTCCATTCGATACCGGCGTAAATATCTTCGGAGTTTTCGCGGAAGATGGTCATGTCGACATCGCCGGGCTTTTTCACCGGGCTCGGCACGCCTTCGAACCAGCGCACCGGGCGCAGGCAGACGTACAGGTCGAGCTGCTGACGCAGGGCCACGTTCAGCGAGCGGATGCCGCCACCGACCGGAGTGGTCAGCGGGCCTTTGATCGAAACCACGTAATCCTTGACCGCGTCGAGGGTTTCCTGCGGCAGCCAGGTGTCCTGGTCATAAACCTGAGTGGCCTTTTCGCCGGCATAGACTTCCATCCAGGAAATCTTGCGCTTGCCGCCGTAGGCCTTTTCAACAGCAGCATCGACAACCTTGATCATCACCGGACTGATGTCGACACCAATACCGTCACCTTCGATGAAGGGGATGATCGGGTTATCAGGAACATTGAGAGAATGGTCTGCATTGACGGTGATTTTGTCGCCGACGGCTGGAACCTGAATCTTCTTGTAACCCATGCTGAACTCCATTGTTTGGATTGAACACCTGGCTTGCTTCGAGCGTAACCCAGTTGAATCAACACGCAAACCCTATGTTCCTGCGCCGCGCACATCTCGTTTCCTACAAGCCTGAAAGCAAAGGGAAAAGCGCCAAACTCCAGCATTCGTAACGAGTCTTTGCCCGGTCGCGCCCTGCGACCTTTAGACCAATGGACGAGAATCGTTGTATATGAACCATCGGCAGATTGCCAGCTACCTATGTATAATGCCGCCCGCTGACCACAGGGTCACGACGGCTGGCCTCTCTAGCACGAGACTTTCCGCCTGATTGGTCGGGTTGTTACCGCAGCCTGACTGCTTGACGCTCTACTGATGCACCCAACATCACCGCGAAGAATCTCGACATTCGGTTCATGGATGACTTTGAACGAACGCGCTTACCCGGCGCCCCTCGAGTTTCTGCGCACGCTTTAGCAAAGAAGAGAGAGTTAATCCGAATATGCCCACCCGCTCGAAGATCATCTATACCTTCACCGACGAAGCTCCTGCCCTCGCCACCTATTCCCTGCTGCCGATCATCGAGGCTTACACCGCCTCGGCCGATATCGCCGTGGAAACCCGCGATATCTCTCTTGCAGCGCGCATCCTGGCAAGCTTCCCCGAGCAACTGGGCGACAAAGCCGTAGCCGACCACCTCGCCGAACTGGGCGACCTGGCCGTTACGCCTGAAGCCAACATCATCAAGCTGCCGAACATCAGTGCTTCGGTGCCACAGCTGCAAGCCGCGATCAAAGAGCTGCAGGCGCAGGGCTACAACCTGCCGGACTACCCGGAAACCGTGACCAGCGACGCCGACAAAGACGCCAAGGCGCGCTACGACAAGGTCAAGGGCAGCGCCGTGAACCCGGTTCTGCGTGAAGGCAACTCCGACCGCCGCGCTCCGCTGTCGGTGAAGAACTACGCGCGCAAGCACCCGCACAAAATGGGCGCCTGGGCCAAGGACTCCAAGTCCCACGTCGCACACATGAGCACCGGCGATTTCTACGGCAGCGAAAAAGCTGTCCTGATCGACGCCGCTGACGCTGTGAAGATCGAACTGATCGCCAAGGACGGTGCTGCCACCGTTCTGAAAGAAAAAACCACCGTTCAGGCTGGCGAGATCCTCGACTGCGCCGTGATGAGCAAAAACGCCCTGCGTGCGTTCATCGCTGCCGAGATCGAAAGCGCCAAGGCCCAGGGCGTGCTGCTCTCGGTGCACCTGAAAGCGACCATGATGAAGGTCTCGGACCCGATCATGTTCGGCCAGATCGTTGCCGAGTTCTATAAAGACGCACTGACCAAGCACGCTGACGTGCTGAACCAGATCGGCTTCAACCTGAACAACGGCATCGGCGATCTGTACGCACGCATCAAGGCCCTGCCGGCCGAGCAGCAAGCACAGATCGAAGCCGATATCGCAGCGGTCTATGCCGTTCGTCCGTCGCTGGCGATGGTCAACTCCGACAAAGGCATCACCAACCTGCACGTGCCGAGCGACGTCATCGTCGACGCCTCGATGCCAGCGATGATCCGTGACTCCGGCAAGATGTGGGGCACCGACGGTCAGCTGCACGACACCAAGGCTGTGATCCCGGATCGTTGCTACGCGACCATCTACCAGGCTGTGATCGAAGACTGCAAAGCCAACGGCGCTTTCGACCCGACCACCATGGGCAGCGTGCCGAACGTCGGCCTGATGGCGAAGAAAGCCGAAGAGTACGGCTCGCACGACAAGACCTTCCAGATCAAGGCTGACGGCGTTGTTCGCGTCACCGACAGCAAAGGCAAGCTGCTGATGGAACAGGCTGTCGAAACCGGCGACATCTTCCGCATGTGCCAGACCAAAGACGCGCCGATCCAGGACTGGGTCAAACTGGCCGTCAACCGTGCCCGCGCGAGCAGCACGCCGGCGATCTTCTGGCTCGACCCGATGCGCGCTCACGATGGCGTAGTGATCGAGAAGGTTCAGGCTTACCTGAAGGATCACGACACCAGCGGTCTGGACATCCAGATCATGGCGCCGGTCGATGCGATGAAGTACACCCTGCAGCGCACCCGCGAAGGCAAGGACACCATTTCGGTGACCGGCAACGTACTGCGCGACTACCTGACCGACCTGTTCCCGATCATGGAACTGGGCACCAGCGCCAAGATGCTGTCGATCGTGCCGCTGATGAACGGCGGTGGTCTGTTCGAAACCGGCGCCGGCGGTTCGGCGCCGAAGCACGTGCAGCAACTGGTTGAAGAGAACTTCCTGCGCTGGGATTCGCTGGGTGAGTTCCTCGCCCTGGCCGCCTCCCTTGAGCACCTGGGCGTGAACTACAACAACCCGAAAGCACTGGTGCTGTCGAAGACCCTGGACCAGGCCACCGGCCAGTTCCTCGACAACAACAAGTCGCCATCGCGCAAGGTCGGCAACATCGACAACCGCGGCAGCCACTTCTACCTGGCGATGTACTGGGCTCAGGCCCTGGCTGCCCAGACCGAAGACGCTGCACTGCAAGCGCAGTTCGCGACTCTGGCCAAAACCCTGACCGAGAACGAGGCAACCATCGTCGCCGAGCTCAACGCCGTGCAGGGCAAGCCAGTCGACATCGGCGGTTACTACCACGCCGACGCCGAGCTGATCAGCAAGGCCATGCGCCCAAGCGCAACCTTCAACGCGGCGATTGCTGCGCTGGTTTAAGGTTGTAATGCGGTAAACAGACCCCGGCCTTGTGCCGGGGTTTGTGTTTCCGGGTTTTGTGATCACCACAAAACTTTGTGGGAGCTGGCTTGCCAGCGATGGCGGTTTATCATCCAGCATGGATGGTGACTGAACCACCGCTATCGCTGGCAAGCCAGCTCCCACAGGGATTGGGGTTTAACCAATAGATTGAGGAAGGTTTTATGGAATGGCTCCCCCACATCACCGTCGCCACCATCGTCGAGGACAACGGCCGTTTCCTGATGGTCGAAGAGCACAAAGGCGGGCGCAATGTGCTCAACCAGCCGGCTGGCCATCTCGACCCGGATGAAACCCTGATCGACGCGGCGATTCGCGAAACCCTCGAAGAAACCGGCTGGGACGTCGAACCCACCGGCGTGATCGGCATTTATCTGTACACCGCACCGAGCAACGGCGTGACTTACCAGCGCATATGCTTCAGCGCCAAAGCCGTGCAGCATCACCCGGATTACCAACTCGACGACGGCATCGTCGACGCCAAGTGGCTGACCCGCGACGAATTAATCGCCCAGCGCGACAACTGGCGCAGCGAGCTGATCATCCGTTGCATCGACGATTATCTGGCCGGTCATCACTTCAGCCTCGAACTGATCCGCCCTTCTCTTTAGCCTTGCGGCCGTGAGCCTGATAGAATCGCGCCCTTTTCCAAGACACTCATTGAATCCCTATGCGTGATCCAGCCCCTTCTGACACATCCAAGAAGCGCGTCATTGTCGGCATGTCCGGCGGCGTGGACTCTTCCGTTTCTGCCCTTCTGCTGATCGAGCAGGGTTATGAAGTGGAAGGCCTGTTCATGAAGAACTGGGAAGAAGACGACGGAACGGAATACTGCACCGCCATGGACGACCTGGCGGATGCTCAGGCTGTCTGCGACAAGATCGGCATCAAGCTGCACACCGCCAACTTTGCCGCCGAGTACTGGGACAACGTGTTCGAGCACTTCCTCGCCGAATACAAGGCCGGGCGCACGCCGAACCCGGACATCCTGTGCAACCGCGAGATCAAGTTCAAAGCGTTCCTCGACTACGCGATGATGCTCGGCGCCGACCTGATCGCCACCGGCCACTACGTGCGCCGCCGCGACATTGATGGCCGCACCGAACTGCTCAAGGGCCTCGATCCGAACAAGGATCAGAGCTACTTCCTGCACGCCGTCGGCGGCGAACAAATCGCCAAGACCCTGTTCCCGGTCGGCGAACTGGAAAAGCCTGAAGTTCGCGCGATTGCCGAGAAATACGAACTGGCCACCGCCAAGAAGAAGGATTCCACCGGGATCTGCTTCATTGGCGAGCGCCGTTTCAGCGATTTCCTCAAGCAGTACCTGCCGGCACAACCGGGTGAGATCAAGACCACCGAAGGCGAAGTCATCGGCCGTCACCACGGCTTGATGTACCACACCATCGGCCAGCGTCAGGGCCTCGGCATCGGCGGCTTGAAGGATGCTGGCGATGAGCCGTGGTACGTGCTGCGCAAGGATCTGCAGACCAACGAGCTGATCGTCGGTCAGGGCAACAACCATCCATGGCTGTTCTCCAGCGCCCTGCTCGCTTCGGAAATCTACTGGGTCAATCCGATCGACCTGAGCCAGCCGCTGCGCCTGACGGCGAAAGTGCGCTATCGCCAGAGCGATCAGGCCTGCACCCTGGAAAAAACCGCCAGCGGCTATCGCGCCGTGTTCGACGAACCGCAACGTGCGGTGACGCCGGGCCAGTCGGTGGTGTTCTATGACGGTGAAATCTGCTTGGGTGGCGGCGTGATCGAAGTGGCCGAGCCGTGGAGCGGCCAGGCATGAGCCCGACTCAGGAGCAACTGACAGCGCTGGGCGGTGTGTTTCTCGCCGCCGTGCTGGTCGATCGCATCGCCAAGACCGGCCAGACCAACGAGGCCGGCCTGAGCTGCATGCTCGGCAGCCTGCTGGTCCGCGACCCAAAAGATACGCTGGACGTCTACGGCGGCGACGACATCAATCTGCGCGAGGGTTATCGCGCGCTGATTGGCGCCCTTGAGCGCGATCCGAGCACCTTGCAGCGCGAGCCGTTGCGCTACGCCCTGTCGATGCTCGGTCTGGAGCGGCAACTGGCCAAGCGTGACGACATGCTTGAGACGATTGCCAAACGCCTGCCGCAGATTCAGGCGCAGGTGGAGCATTTTGGCCCCGCCCACGAAAACGTCGTGGCCGCTTGCGGTGCGCTGTATCAGGACACTTTGAGCACCCTGCGCCAGCGCATTCAGGTGCACGGCGACATGCGCAACCTGCAGCAGCCGAGCAACGCCTCGAAGATCCGCGCCCTGCTCCTCGCGGGCATCCGCTCGGCGCGCCTGTGGCGTCAGCTCGGTGGCCATCGCTGGCAGTTGGTGATCAGCCGTCGCAAGCTGCTCAAAGAGCTTTATCCGTTGATGCGCAGCGAGTAAACGCCGCGTCATGAAGGCTTTGTAGTCTGTAACGCGTAATACGCCGGTCAGTTGGCGACGGACCGGCGGATTTTTTCATGTATGATACGCGCCCCATTTCGTTGCCCGACTGTCCGAGAACACCCCATGCAGCTCTCTTCGCTCACTGCGGTTTCCCCTGTTGACGGCCGCTACGCCGGCAAAACCCAGGCCCTGCGCCCGATTTTCAGCGAGTACGGCCTGATCCGTGCCCGCGTTCTGGTTGAAGTGCGCTGGCTCCAGCGCCTGGCCGCCCACGCTGGCATCCCTGAAGTGCCAGCCTTCTCCGCCGAGGCCAACGCCGTTCTCAACGAACTGGCTGAAAACTTCTCGCTGGAGCACGCCGAGCGCGTCAAAGAGATCGAGCGCACCACCAACCACGACGTCAAAGCGATCGAATACCTGCTCAAAGAGCAGGCGGCCAAGCTGCCGGAGCTGGCCAAGGTCAGCGAATTCATCCACTTTGCCTGCACCAGTGAAGACATCAACAACCTGTCCCACGCCTTGATGCTGCGTGAAGGCCGTGACGACGTGATGCTGCCGCTGATGCGCCAGACTGCCAACGCCATCCGCGAACTGGCCATCCGTTTCGCCGACGTGCCGATGCTGTCGCGCACCCACGGTCAGCCGGCTTCGCCGACCACTCTGGGTAAAGAACTGGCGAACGTGGTTTACCGTCTCGAGCGTCAGATCGCTCAGGTCGCTGCCGTGCCGCTGTTGGGCAAGATCAACGGCGCCGTCGGCAACTACAACGCGCACCTGTCGGCCTACCCGCAGATCGACTGGGAAGCCAATGCCCGCGCCTTCATCGAAGACGAGCTGGGTCTGGGCTTCAACCCGTACACCACGCAGATCGAACCGCACGACTACATCGCCGAGCTGTTCGACGCCATTGCGCGCTTCAACACCATCCTGATCGACTTCGACCGCGATATCTGGGGCTACATTTCCCTGGGTTATTTCAAGCAGCGCACCATCGCTGGTGAAATCGGTTCGTCGACCATGCCGCACAAGGTCAACCCGATCGACTTCGAAAACTCCGAAGGCAACCTGGGTATCGCCAACGCACTGTTCCAGCACCTGGCGAGCAAGCTGCCGATTTCCCGCTGGCAGCGTGACCTGACCGACTCCACCGTCCTGCGCAACCTCGGTGTCGGCTTCGCCCACAGCGTGATCGCCTACGAGGCCAGCCTCAAGGGCATCAGCAAACTGGAGCTCAACGAGCAAAAGATTGCCGCTGACCTGGACGCGTGCTGGGAAGTATTGGCCGAGCCGATCCAGACCGTGATGCGTCGCTACAACATCGAAAACCCGTACGAAAAGCTGAAAGAACTGACCCGTGGCAAGGGTATCAGCCCTGAAGCGTTGCAGACTTTCATCGATGGCCTGGACATGCCAGCCGAAGCCAAAGCCGAGCTCAAGCAACTGACGCCGGCCAACTACATCGGCAACGCTGTGGCACAAGCCAAACGCATCTGATCGACCGTTTGCCCCGTTTGAGACGCCCGGCCGCGCCGGGCGTTTTTATTCCCGTCTGAAAAGTGCTTTTTTTCAATAGGTTACATATGAATTCCGATATTCCTCTTCAACTTCTGGGCGGCCTCACAGCACGCGAATTCCTGCGTGACTACTGGCAGAAAAAACCGCTGCTGATCCGTCAGGCGATTCCTGACTTCGAAAGCCCGATCGACGCCGACGAACTGGCCGGCCTGGCCCTGGAAGAAGAAGTCGAATCGCGCCTGGTGATCGAACATGGCGAGCGTCCATGGGAACTGCGTCGCGGCCCGTTCGCCGAAGACGAGTTCAGCAAATTGCCAGAAAAAGAGTGGACGCTGCTGGTGCAGGCGGTTGACCAGTTCGTGCCGGAAGTCAGCGAACTGCTGGAAAACTTCCGCTTCCTGCCGAGCTGGCGCGTCGACGACGTGATGATCAGCTTCGCCGCCCCGGGTGGCAGCGTCGGCCCGCATTTCGACAACTACGATGTGTTCCTGCTGCAGGGCCATGGCAAGCGCAACTGGAAAATCGGCCAGATGTGCGATTCCGAGAGCCCGCTGCTGCAACACGCCGACCTGCGCATCCTCGCTGAATTCCACGAGACCGAAGAATGGGTGCTGGAACCGGGCGACATGCTCTACCTGCCGCCGCGTCTGGCTCATTGCGGTGTCGCGGTCGACAACTGCATGACCTACTCGGTCGGCTTCCGCGCGCCAAGCGCCGCTGAAGTGCTGACCCACTTCACCGACTTCCTCAGCCAGTTCCTGACCGACGAAGAGCGCTACACCGATGCCGACGCCAAGCCGGCGGTCGATCCGCACCAGATTCAACACGATGCGCTGGATCGCCTGAAAAGCCTGCTCGCCGAGCACATGAGCGACGAGCGTCTGCTGCTGACCTGGTTCGGCCAGTACATGACCGAGCCGCGCTACCCGGAACTGGTGGTCGGCCCGGAAGACGTCGAAGAAGAAGACTTCCTCGCCGCCCTGCAGGACGGCGCCGTGCTGATCCGCAACCCGAGCGCGCGCCTGGCCTGGTCGGAAGTCGACGACGATCTGCTGCTGTTCGCCAGTGGCCAAAGCCGCTACCTGCCGGGCAAGCTGCGCGAACTGCTGAAGCTGATCTGCGCGGCTGACGCCCTGCACGCCGACAACCTCGGCGAATGGCTGAGCGATGAAGACGGCCGCAGCCTGCTCTGCGAACTGGTCAAGCAAGGGAGCCTGGGGTTCGCCGATGAATAAAATTCGCGTTCGTGTCGCAGACTGGCAGAAGGATATCGCCGAGATCCGGCGCATTCGTGAAACGGTGTTCATCGCCGAACAATCGGTGCCACCCGAGCTTGAGTGGGACGCCGATGACGCGACCGCCGTGCATTTTCTGGCGTTCGAAGGCGACTTCCCGATCGGCACGGCGCGGCTGTTGCCCGATGGGCATATCGGTCGGGTTTCGGTACTCAAAGACTGGCGCGGAATGAAGGTCGGTGACGCGCTGATGCAAGCGGTCATCGCCGAAGCTGAAGCGCGCGGTTTGAAGCAACAGAAGCTCAGCGCTCAGGTGCAAGCCACGGCGTTCTACGAGCGCCTGGGCTTCAGCCTGGTCAGCGAAGAGTTTCTTGAGGCCGGGATTCCGCATGTCGACATGGTTCGGCATTCGGCCTGATTCCGAGATCTCTAGATCCCCTCACCACAAAAGGCCGCAAGCACACTACAAAACGCCCCGCCATCCCCCGATGCCGGGGCGTTTTGCTGTCTACGATTCAACTTGCCCCACCCCAGGCCGACAAACTGGCAATATCAAGCCTTTCGAACGCGGAGATAACGGACATGTCCCTACGCACCCTGCTCACCACCCTGCTGCTCGGCTGCAGTTTTTCGGTGCTGGCAGCCACAGAAATCGTCCCCCTCAAATACCACACCAGCGCTGACATGTTGCCAGTGGCGCAGGATTTCATCGGCCAGGACGGTCAGGTCAGCGCTTACGGCAATCAGCTGATCGTCAAAGCCGAGCCGGGCAAGATTCAGGAGTTGAAGGATCTGCTGGCGCAACTCGATACCGCGCCGAAGCGCTTGCTGATCACTGTCGACACCAACGAAAACAATGGCCGCGGCGACGAAGGCTATTCGGTCAACGGCGCGCAGCCGAACCAGACCCGGATCATCAGCCGCAGCACCACCAGCCGCAACGGCGGCGTTCAGCAAGTGCAGACCAGTGAAGGCACTCCGGCGCTGATTCAGGTTGGCCAAAGCGTGCCGATCACCAACACCCAGAGCGATTCCTACGGCGGTTACAGCAGCGAGACCCAATACCGCAACGTCACCCAGGGTTTCTACGTCACCGCCAGCGTCAGCGGCGAGACCGTTCATCTGGCGATCAGTACCAACCGTGACCGCATGAGCCAGGAACGTCCCGATGTAGTGAACGTGCAAAGCACCGACACAACCGTCACCGGACGCCTCGGTGAATGGATCACTCTGGCGGGCGTCAACAGCCAGACTCAGGCCGATAAACAGGGCCTGACCCGCAGCTACTCGACTCAAGGCCGGGATGACATGACCTTGCGGGTGAAAGTCGACACGCTGGACTAAAGCACCGAAAACTGACTGATTAGTCGTATTAGACGAAAGATGTAGTGCTTGAAAAAAAGCACTACAAAACGTTTGACGCGAAAAAAAAGCGAAGGCATGATGGCCTCGCTCCCGCTAATCAGAGGCCCTGGCAAGGGCCTTCGAAGCGCCGCTCGCACCTACCCCGCGAGCCGTTTCGTGTCTGTACCGCCCACAAGGTGTGTTTGACGAGGTTGCCGACTGGAACGAAGTTGTCCCGAGGGACGGAAGCGTATTTAGGTAACCCGGCTTCACGCTGCTGACCGTATAAAGGCCCACGACGCCGGAATGCGCCCGCACCGCGCCACTACCTGCTCACTTCCCCTCGAGCCCATCGTTCATCCCGTCGCCTACCCCGCCGAATCCGACTTGACCACCTAAGCTTCTGGTCAGCGAGCGCAGGAATTTTCCACCGCAGAACAACTTTTCATAAAAGACGCGACGAGGTTTATCTCCATGGCACTGACACGCGAACAGCAAATTGCAGCCCTCGAAAAAGACTGGGCCGAGAACCCGCGCTGGAAAGGCGTGACTCGCACTTACTCCGCTGCCGACGTGGTCCGCCTGCGTGGCTCGGTTCAGCCAGAGCACACCTTCGCGAAGATGGGCGCCGAGAAGCTGTGGAACCTGGTCACCCAGGGTGCCAAGCCGTCCTTCCGTCCAGAGAAAGATTTCGTCAACTGCATGGGCGCCCTGACCGGCGGCCAGGCTGTTCAGCAGGTCAAGGCCGGTATCCAGGCGATCTACCTGTCCGGCTGGCAGGTGGCTGCGGACAACAACTCCGCAGAATCCATGTACCCGGACCAGTCGCTGTACCCGGTGGACTCGGTGCCAACCGTGGTCAAGCGCATCAACAACTCGTTCCGTCGTGCCGACCAGATCCAGTGGAAAGCTGGCAAGAACCCGGGCGATGACGGCTACATCGACTACTTCGCACCAATCGTGGCCGACGCTGAAGCCGGTTTCGGCGGTGTACTCAACGCCTACGAGCTGATGAAAAGCATGATCGAAGCAGGCGCCGCCGGCGTTCACTTCGAAGACCAACTGGCTTCGGTAAAGAAATGCGGCCACATGGGCGGCAAGGTTCTGGTGCCAACCCAGGAAGCCGTGCAGAAGCTGACCGCTGCCCGTCTGGCCGCTGACGTTGCCGGCACGCCAACCATCATTCTGGCCCGCACCGACGCCAACGCGGCTGACCTGCTGACTTCCGACTGCGACCCGTACGATCAGCCATTCGTGACCGGCGAGCGTACTCAGGAAGGTTTCTACAAGGTACGTGCCGGCCTGGATCAAGCGATCGCCCGTGGCCTGGCTTACGCTCCGTACGCCGACCTGATCTGGTGCGAAACCGCCAAGCCGGATCTGGAAGAAGCCCGTCGCTTCGCTGAAGCGATCAAGAAGGAATACCCGGACCAACTGCTGTCGTACAACTGCTCGCCTTCCTTCAACTGGAAGAAAAACCTGGACGACGCGACCATCGCCAAGTTCCAGCGCGAACTGTCTGCCATGGGTTACAAGCACCAGTTCATCACCCTGGCCGGCATTCACAACATGTGGCACAGCATGTTCAACCTGGCGCACGACTACGCCCGCAACGACATGACTGCCTACGTGAAACTGCAAGAGCAGGAGTTCGCTGACGCCGCCAAGGGTTACACCTTCGTGGCTCACCAGCAGGAAGTGGGCACCGGCTACTTCGACGACATGACCACCGTGATCCAGGGTGGCTCGTCGTCGGTAACCGCGCTGACCGGTTCGACCGAAGAAGAACAGTTCCACTGATTCGGCTTCACCTGAGCAAACGGCCTTTGCGGATCGAATAAAAAGCTAACCGCAAAGCCGCAAGACTGACGCCCCGACTGGATCGGGGCGTTTTTTTGCCTGCTGGAATCTCAAAGCCCCCATAAATCCCCGGTGGGAGCGAGCCTGCTCGCGAAGGCGATAAGTCAGCTTGCACATCTGGAGGCTGATCCACCGCTTTCGCGAGCAGGCTCGCTCCCACAGGGCTACCGTCAGCCGCGAGACGAAACATTGATCTGAAGCGCTACAAGCGTCAGAAATTTCCGCTAAAACGGTAGGCTTCGCTACTTGCAGTAACGCGCAAGTAAGACAACTTCCCAGCCACTTACTCGTTAAACAGTTACAAAACCACGCCAAACGATATCAATTATCATTTAGCAGCAACTATGTTCGTTACAAACTCTACAAAACATAATTGATGGAAACCCGGCTAATGCCCGCAACGCATGGGCCGCAGCGCCTTCAGGAGGCGCTATGTCCTTAATCCGGTAAATAATTTCGCCTTTGGAATTTTACTTGCCGGGTGTTTAGCCATAAAATCAGCCCGATTGATTGCTGCGACATATCGTCACTGCCTTATTTCTTTATCAAGCTCAGAGACCTTTGCTCTCTGTTAAGGATTACCAGCATGCCCGAAGCGACAGGACTCATGGCCCACAACTGGGGCTTTGCCATTTTCCTTCTGGGTGTCGTCGGCCTGTGTGCCTTCATGCTTGGCGTCTCCAGCCTCCTCGGGTCAAAAGCCTGGGGTCGCAGCAAAAACGAACCGTTCGAGTCGGGCATGCTACCTACCGGTGGCGCCCGCTTGCGGCTCTCAGCCAAATTCTATCTGGTCGCGATGCTCTTCGTGATCTTCGATATCGAAGCCCTCTTTCTCTTTGCATGGTCTGTGTCCGTCCGCGAAAGCGGCTGGACCGGATTCGTCGAAGCTCTCGTTTTCATAGCAATTCTGTTGGCAGGTCTTGTCTACCTGTTCCGAGTGGGCGCCCTTGACTGGGCTCCGGAAGCTCGTCGCAAGCGGCAGGCGAAGCTGAAACAATGAGGCTTTGGCAATGCAATACAATCTCACCAGGATCGACCCCGATGCTCCTAACGAGCAGTATCCGATTGGCCAGCGGGAAACCGTTGCCGATCCGTTAGAAGATCAAGTCCACAAAAACATTTTCATGGGCAAGCTGGAAGACGTGCTGAGCGGCGCGGTCAACTGGGGACGTAAGAACTCCCTGTGGCCGTACAACTTCGGCCTGTCATGCTGCTACGTGGAAATGACCACCGCCTTCACGGCGCCCCACGACATCGCGCGCTTTGGCGCCGAAGTGATCCGGGCCTCGCCGCGTCAGGCCGACTTCATGGTTATCGCCGGTACCTGCTTCATCAAGATGGCGCCGATCATCCAGCGTCTCTACGAGCAAATGCTCGAGCCGAAATGGGTTATCTCCATGGGTTCGTGCGCCAACTCCGGCGGCATGTACGACATCTACTCCGTGGTTCAAGGGGTGGACAAGTTCCTGCCCGTGGACGTCTACGTACCTGGCTGCCCGCCCCGTCCGGAAGCATTTCTGCAAGGCTTGATGCTGTTGCAGGAATCGATTGGACAGGAGCGTCGTCCGCTTTCCTGGGTCGTTGGTGATCAAGGCGTCTATCGCGCCGACATGCCATCGCAGAAGGAACAGCGCCGCGAACAGCGAATCGCAGTCACCAATCTGCGCAGCCCTGACGAAGTCTGATCCAGTTCTGTTCCAAGTAACGAGAAGCTGGCTTCATTCTTTACGTTGACCGAAAGCGAAAAATAACCATGACTACAGGCAGTGCTCTGTACATCCCGCCTTACAAGGCAGACGACCAGGATGTGGTCGTCGAACTGAACAACCGTTTTGGCGCCGAAGCGTTCACCGTGCAGGCAACCCGCACCGGCATGCCGGTGCTGTGGGTGGCCCGTGCCAGACTGGTTGAAGTCCTGACTTTCCTGCGCAACCTGCCCAAGCCGTACGTCATGCTCTATGACCTGCACGGCGTGGACGAGCGTCTGCGCACCAAGCGTCAAGGGCTGCCGACCGGCGCCGATTTCACCGTGTTCTATCACCTCATGTCGCTGGAGCGTAATAGTGACGTGATGATCAAGGTGGCCTTGTCCGAAGGCGACCTCAGCATGCCTTCCGTCACCAGCATCTGGCCCAACGCCAACTGGTACGAGCGCGAAGTCTGGGACATGTTCGGCATCGACTTCAAAGGCCACCCGCACCTGTCGCGCATCATGATGCCGCCGACCTGGGAAGGTCACCCGCTGCGCAAGGACTTCCCGGCGCGCGCCACCGAATTCGATCCGTACAGCCTCAACCTCGCCAAACAGCAACTGGAAGAGGAGGCCGCGCGCTTCCGTCCGGAAGACTGGGGCATGAAGCGTTCCGGTGCCAACGAGGACTACATGTTCCTCAACCTCGGCCCGAACCACCCTTCTGCGCACGGTGCCTTCCGCATCATTCTGCAGCTGGACGGCGAAGAGATCGTCGATTGCGTCCCGGACATCGGTTACCACCACCGTGGCGCCGAGAAGATGGGCGAGCGCCAGTCCTGGCACAGCTACATTCCGTACACCGACCGTATCGACTACCTCGGCGGCGTGATGAACAACCTGCCGTACGTGCTCTCGGTCGAGAAGCTCGCCGGCATCAAGGTGCCGCAGAAGGTCGATGTCATCCGCATCATGATGGCCGAGTTCTTCCGGATCACCAGCCACCTGCTGTTCCTCGGTACCTACATCCAGGACGTCGGCGCCATGACCCCGGTGTTCTTCACCTTCACCGACCGCCAGAAGGCGTACACGGTGATCGAAGCCATCACCGGTTTCCGTCTGCACCCGGCCTGGTACCGCATCGGCGGCGTTGCCCACGACCTGCCGCGCGGCTGGGAAAAACTGGTCAAGGATTTCGTCGAGTGGATGCCCAAGCGTCTGGACGAATACACCAAGGCCGCCCTGCAGAACAGCATCCTCAAGGGTCGTACCGTCGGCGTCGCTGCCTACAACACCAAAGAGGCCCTGGAATGGGGCGTCACCGGTGCCGGCCTGCGTTCGACCGGTTGCGATTTCGACCTGCGTAAAGCGCGTCCGTACTCGGGCTACGAGAACTTCGAATTCGAAGTGCCGCTGGCCGTCAACGGCGATGCCTATGACCGCTGCATGGTCCGCGTCGAAGAGATGCGCCAGAGCATCAAGATCATCGATCAATGCATGCGCAACATGCCGGAAGGCCCGTACAAGGCGGATCACCCGCTGACCACGCCGCCGCCGAAAGAGCGCACGCTGCAGCACATCGAAACCCTGATCACGCACTTCCTGCAGGTTTCGTGGGGCCCGGTCATGCCGGCCAACGAATCCTTCCAGATGATCGAAGCGACCAAGGGCATCAACAGTTATTACCTGACGAGCGATGGCGGCACCATGAGCTACCGCACCCGGATTCGTACCCCAAGCTTCCCGCACCTGCAGCAGATCCCTTCGGTGATCAAAGGCAGCATGGTCGCGGACTTGATTGCGTACCTGGGTAGTATCGACTTCGTTATGGCCGACGTGGACCGCTAAGCATGAACAGCACGCTTATCCAGACAGACCGTTTCACCTTGAGTGAAACCGAGCGCTCGGCCATCGAGCACGAGCTGCATCACTATGAAGACCCGCGCGCGGCGTCGATCGAAGCCCTGAAGATCGTGCAGAAGGAACGCGGCTGGGTGCCGGACGGCGCCCTTTACGCGATCGGCGAAATCCTCGGCATCCCGGCCAGCGACGTTGAAGGCGTGGCGACGTTCTACAGCCAGATCTTCCGTCAACCGGTCGGCCGTCACATCATTCGCGTCTGCGACAGCATGGTCTGCTACATCGGCGGCCACGAGTCGGTGGTCAGCGAAATCCAGAACAATCTGGGCATCGGCCTGGGTCAGACCACCGCCGACGGTCGTTTCACCCTGCTGCCTGTCTGCTGCCTCGGCAACTGCGACAAGGCACCGGCGCTGATGATCGACGACGACACCTTTGGCGACGTGCAGCCTGCTGGCGTGGCCAAACTGCTCGAGGGCTACGTATGACCCTGACATCTTTTGGTCCAGCCAACCGCATCCAGCGCTCGGCCGAGACGCACCCGCTGACCTGGCGTCTGCGCGATGACGGCGAAGCCGTGTGGCTTGACGAGTACCAGGCCAAGAACGGTTACGCCGCTGCGCGCAAAGCCTTCGCCGAGATGGATCAGGACGCCATCGTCCAGACCGTCAAAGACGCTGGCCTCAAAGGTCGCGGCGGTGCCGGCTTCCCCACTGGCGTGAAGTGGGGCCTGATGCCCAAGGACGAATCCATCAACATCCGCTACCTGCTGTGCAACGCGGATGAAATGGAGCCGAACACCTGGAAAGACCGCATGCTGATGGAGCAACTGCCCCATCTGCTGATCGAAGGCATGCTGATCAGTGCCCGCGCGCTGAAAACCTACCGTGGCTACATCTTCCTGCGCGGCGAATACACCACCGCCGCCAAGCACCTCAACCGTGCCGTGGAAGAAGCCAAGGCGGCCGGCCTGCTGGGCAAGAACATTCTCGGTTCGGGTTTCGATTTCGAGCTGTTCGTCCACACCGGCGCCGGGCGTTACATCTGCGGTGAAGAAACCGCACTGATCAACTCCCTCGAAGGCCGCCGCGCCAACCCGCGCTCCAAGCCGCCCTTCCCTGCCGCCGTCGGCGTGTGGGGCAAGCCGACCTGCGTGAACAACGTCGAAACCCTGTGCAACGTGCCGGCGATCATTGCCGACGGCGTTGACTGGTACAAATCGTTGGCCCGCGAAGGCTCCGAAGACATGGGCACCAAGCTCATGGGCTTCTCCGGCAAGGTCAAGAACCCGGGCCTGTGGGAACTGCCATTCGGCGTCACCGGTCGTGAACTGTTCGAAGATTACGCCGGCGGCATGCGCGACGGCTTCAAGCTCAAAGCCTGGCAACCAGGGGGTGCCGGTACCGGTTTCCTTCTGCCTGAGCACCTCGACGCACAAATGTACGCCGGCGGTATCGCCAAGGTCGGCACCCGGATGGGTACCGGTCTGGCGATGGCGGTGGACGACAGCGTCAACATGGTCTCGCTGCTGCGCAACATGGAGCAGTTCTTCGCTCGCGAATCCTGCGGTTTCTGCACCCCGTGCCGCGATGGTTTGCCGTGGAGCGTCAAGCTGCTGATGGCCATCGAACAGGGCAAGGGCCAGCCGGGCGACATCGAGACCCTGCTGGGTCTGGTCGGTTTCCTCGGCCCGGGCAAGACCTTCTGTGCTCACGCACCGGGTGCCGTGGAGCCGCTGGGCAGCGCGATCAAATACTTCCGTCCAGAGTTCGAAGCCGGTATCGCGCCTGTCAGCGCCGCCGTCCCGCCTCTGGCAAGGCCGATCGTAGTCGGCGCGTAAACGCTTAAAAAGGCGAAGGGTCCGTGCCCTTCGCCTTTCGTCCGATGACGCCCTCCGGGGCTGTTTGGATTCGGACGCATAACAAGATTCCATTAGCCACGCCCGCTGACACCGGGCCAACGAAGACCTTTGAACCATGGCCACTATCCACGTAGACGGCAAAGCGCTCGAAGTCGACGGGGCAGACAACCTGTTACAGGCATGTCTGTCGCTGGGCCTCGACATACCATATTTCTGCTGGCACCCCGCGCTTGGTAGCGTCGGGGCCTGCCGCCAGTGCGCGGTCAAGCAGTACACCGACGAGAACGACACCCGTGGTCGCATCGTCATGTCCTGCATGACCCCCGCCACCGACAACACCTGGATCTCGATCGACGATGAAGAATCCAAGGCGTTCCGCGCCAGTGTTGTCGAATGGCTGATGACCAACCACCCGCACGACTGCCCGGTGTGCGAGGAAGGCGGTCACTGCCACCTGCAAGACATGACAGTGATGACCGGCCACAACGAGCGCCGTTATCGCTTCAGCAAACGTACCCACCAGAACCAGCAACTCGGCCCGTTCATTTCCCACGAAATGAACCGCTGCATCGCTTGCTACCGCTGCGTGCGTTTCTATAAGGACTACGCCGGCGGCACCGACCTCGGTGTGTTTGGCGCCCACGACAACGTGTACTTCGGTCGCGTTGAAGACGGCACCCTCGAAAGCGAGTTCTCCGGCAACCTCACCGAGGTCTGCCCGACCGGCGTGTTCACCGACAAGACTCACTCCGAGCGCTACAACCGCAAGTGGGACATGCAGTTCGCCCCGAGCATCTGCCATGGCTGCTCGAGCGGTTGCAACATTTCCCCGGGCGAGCGTTACGGTGAACTGCGTCGCATCGAAAACCGTTTCAACGGTTCGGTGAACCAGTACTTCCTCTGCGACCGTGGCCGTTTCGGTTATGGCTACGTCAACCGCACCGACCGTCCACGTCAGCCGCTGCTGGCCGATGGCACCAAGCTCGGCCTCGACGCTGCGCTGGACAAAGCCGCTGACCTGCTGCGCGGACGCAACATCGTCGGCATCGGTTCGCCGCGTGCCAGCCTCGAAAGCAACTACGCGTTGCGCGAACTGGTCGGTGCCGAGCACTTCTATTCGGGTATCGAAGCCTCCGAGCTGGAGCGCATCCGTCTGGTCCTGCAAGTGCTGAACGACAGCCCGCTGCCAGTGCCGAACATGCGCGACATCGAAGACCACGACGCGATCTTCGTTCTCGGCGAAGACCTGACCCAGACCGCTGCGCGCATGGCGCTGGCTCTGCGTCAGTCGGTCAAGGGCAAGGCTGAAGACATGGCCGAAGCCATGCGCGTCCAGCCTTGGCTCGACGCGGCGGTGAAGAACATCGGCCAGCACGCGCTGAACCCGCTGTTCATCGCCAGCCTCGCCGAAACCAAGCTCGACGACGTCGCTGAAGAATGCGTACACGCAGCTCCGGATGATCTGGCGCGCATCGGTTTCGCCGTGGCTCACGCGCTGGACGCCAGTGCCCCGGCCGTTGAAGGTCTGGACACCGAAGCCCTGGAACTGGCGCAGCGCATCGCCGATGCCCTGCTCGCCGCCAAGCGTCCGCTGATCATCGCCGGTACTTCGCTGGGCTCCAAAGCCCTGATCGAAGCTGCCGCGAACATCGCCAAAGCCCTGAAGCTGCGCGAGAAGAACGGTTCGATCAGCCTGATCGTGCCGGAAGCCAACAGCCTCGGTCTGGCCATGCTCGGTGGCGAATCGGTCGACGCCGCGCTGCAAGCGGTCATCGATGGCAAGGCCGACGCTATCGTCGTGCTGGAAAACGATCTGTACACCCGCACCGCCAAAGCCAAGGTCGATGCCGCACTGAACGCCGCGAAAGTAGTGATCGTTGCCGACCATCAGAAAACCGCCACCACCGATCGCGCGCACCTGGTTCTGCCAGCGGCAAGCTTCGCCGAGGGCGACGGCACGCTGGTCAGCCAGGAAGGCCGCGCCCAGCGTTTCTTCCAGGTTTTCGATCCGCAATACCTGGACGCGAGCATTCTGGTGCACGAAGGCTGGCGCTGGCTGCACGCCCTGCGCGCGACCCTGCTGAACCAGCCGATCGACTGGACGCAACTCGACCACGTCACCGCCGCCGTTGCCTCGAGCACCGCGCAACTGGCGCGCATCGTCGATGCTGCACCGTCGGCTGCTTTCCGCATCAAGGGTCTGAAACTGGCCCGTGAGCCGCTGCGTTACTCCGGTCGCACCGCCATGCGCGCCGACATCAGCGTTCACGAACCACGCACCCCGCAAGACCAGGACACCGCGTTCGCCTTCTCCATGGAAGGTTACTCGGGCTCCGCCGAACCGCGTCAGCAGGTGCCATTCGCATGGTCGCCGGGCTGGAACTCGCCACAAGCGTGGAACAAGTTCCAGGACGAAGTCGGTGGTCATCTGCGTGCTGGCGACCCGGGCACACGCCTGATCGAAAGCACCGGTGATTCGCTGAGCTGGTTCGCTGCTGCTCCGCGCGCATTCAATCCGGCGCCGGGTACCTGGCAAGCCGTGCCGTTCTTCCACCTGTTCGGCAGCGAAGAAAACTCTTCGAAAGCCGCCCCGGTACAGGAACGCATTCCGGCACCTTACGTCGCGCTGGCGAAATCCGAAGCGGATCGCCTCGGCGTCAACGACGGTGCCCTGCTGAGCCTGAACGTGGCCGGCCAGACCCTGCGTCTGCCGCTGCGCATCAATGAAGAACTGGGCGCCGGTCTGGTGGCATTGCCTGCGGGCATCGCCGGCATTCCACCGGCATTCGCCGGCGTATCCGTCGACGGTCTGCAGGAGGCAGCGCAATGACCTGGTTCACCCCTGAAGTGATCGATGTGATCCTGACGGTCATCAAAGCCATCGTGATCCTGCTGGCCGTGGTGGTCGCGGGCGCCTTGCTCAGCTTTGTCGAACGTCGCCTGCTGGGCTGGTGGCAGGACCGTTACGGTCCGAACCGCGTTGGCCCGTTCGGCATGTTCCAGATCGCCGCCGACATGCTGAAGATGTTCTTCAAGGAAGACTGGACCCCGCCGTTTGCCGACAAGGTGATCTTCACTTTGGCACCGGTGGTGGCCATGTCCGCCCTGCTGATCGCCTTCGCGATCATCCCGATCACCCCAACCTGGGGCGTGGCGGATCTGAACATCGGCCTGCTGTTCTTCTTCGCCATGGCCGGTCTGTCGGTGTACGCGGTGCTGTTCGCCGGCTGGTCGAGCAACAACAAGTTCGCTCTTCTCGGCAGCTTGCGTGCCTCGGCGCAGACCGTGTCCTACGAAGTGTTCATGGGCCTGGCCCTGATGGGCATCGTGGTCCAGGTCGGTTCGTTCAACATGCGCGACATCGTCGAGTACCAGGCGCAGAACCTGTGGTTCATCATTCCGCAGTTCTTCGGCTTCTGTACCTTCTTCATCGCTGGTGTCGCCGTGACTCACCGTCACCCGTTCGACCAGCCGGAAGCGGAACAGGAACTGGCCGACGGTTACCACATTGAATACGCCGGTATGAAATGGGGCATGTTCTTCGTCGGTGAATACATCGGCATCATCCTGATCTCGGCGCTGCTGGTCACCCTGTTCTTCGGTGGCTGGCACGGTCCGTTCGGCATCCTGCCGCAACTGTCCTTCGTCTGGTTCGCACTGAAGACCGCGTTCTTCATCATGCTGTTCATCCTGCTGCGCGCTTCGATCCCGCGTCCGCGTTATGACCAGGTGATGGATTTCAGCTGGAAATTCTGCCTGCCACTGACCCTGATCAATTTGCTGGTGACCGCTGCGGTTGTGTTGATGAACACGCCTTCGGTTGCGGTTCAGTGAGGATTTGACCCATGTTCAAATATATTGGCGACATCGTTAAGGGTACCGGTACCCAGTTGCGCAGCCTGGTCATGGTCTTCGGCCATGGCTTTCGCAAGCGCGACACCCTGCAATACCCCGAGGAGCAGGTCTACCTGCCGCCGCGTTACCGTGGCCGCATCGTCCTGACCCGCGACCCCGATGGCGAAGAACGCTGCGTAGCCTGCAACCTGTGCGCCGTGGCCTGCCCGGTGGGTTGCATCTCGCTGCAGAAAGCTGAAACCGAAGACGGTCGCTGGTACCCGGACTTCTTCCGCATCAACTTCTCGCGCTGCATTTTCTGCGGCCTCTGCGAGGAAGCCTGCCCGACCACCGCGATCCAGCTCACCCCGGATTTCGAGATGGCCGAGTTCAAACGTCAGGACCTGGTGTACGAGAAAGAAGATCTTTTGATCTCCGGCCCCGGCAAAAACCCTGATTACAACTTCTATCGTGTTGCAGGTATGGCAATCGCTGGCAAGCCGAAAGGCGCTGCGCAGAACGAAGCCGAACCGATCAACGTGAAGAGCTTGCTGCCTTAAGGAAGAACGATGGAATTCGCTTTCTATTTCGCATCGGGTATTGCTGTGGTGTCCACGCTGCGTGTGGTCACCAACACCAACCCCGTGCACGCCCTGCTCTACCTGATCATCTCGTTGATCGCCGTTGCCATGACCTTCTTCGCCCTCGGCGCGCCGTTCGCCGGTGTGCTGGAAGTGATCGCCTACGCCGGCGCCATCATGGTGCTGTTCGTGTTCGTGGTGATGATGCTCAACCTGGGTCCCGCCTCAGTGCAGCAGGAACGCACCTGGCTCAAGCCCGGCATCTGGGCAGGACCGGTGATTCTTGCCGCGCTGCTGCTGGCCGAACTGCTGTATGTGCTGTTCGCTCACCAGAGCGGTCAGGCCATCGGCCACACCACCGTAGACGCGAAAGCCGTGGGCATCAGCCTGTTCGGCCCGTACCTGCTGGTAGTCGAACTCGCCTCGATGCTGCTGCTTGCCGCAGCCGTCACGGCGTTCCATTTGGGCCGTAACGAGGCGAAGGAGTAAGACATGCCTGCTATCCCTCTCGAACATGGTTTAGCCGTTGCCGGCATCCTGTTCTGCCTTGGTCTGGTCGGCCTGATGGTCCGCCGCAACATTTTGTTCGTGTTGATGAGTCTGGAAGTGATGATGAACGCCTCTGCCCTGGCCTTCATCGTTGCGGGCGCCCGCTGGGCGCAGCCGGATGGACAGATCATGTTCATCCTGGTGATCAGCCTTGCCGCAGCCGAGGCCAGTATTGGCCTGGCGATCCTGCTGCAACTGTATCGCCGCTTCCACACGCTCGATATCGACGCTGCCAGTGAGATGCGCGGATGAACCTACTCTTTCTGACTTTCGTATTCCCTCTGATCGGGTTCCTGTTGCTGTCGTTCTCGCGCGGCCGCTTCTCGGAAAACCTCTCGGCGCTGATCGGTGTCGGTTCGATCGGCCTGTCGGCCATCGTCACCGCTTACGTGATCTGGCAATTCAACGTCGCACCGCCGGAGGGTGGCGTGTACACCCAGGTGCTGTGGCGCTGGATGTCGGTGGAAGGTTTCCAGCCGAACTTCGCGCTGTACCTGGATGGCCTGTCGGTGACCATGCTCGGTGTGGTCGTCGGCGTCGGCTTCCTGATCCACCTGTTCGCGTCCTGGTACATGCGTGGCGAAGACGGTTACTCGCGCTTCTTCTCGTACACCAACCTGTTCATCGCCAGCATGCTGTTCCTGATCCTCGGCGATAACCTGCTGTTCATCTACTTCGGCTGGGAAGGCGTGGGCCTGTGCTCGTACCTGTTGATCGGTTTCTACTACAGCAACCGCAACAACGGTAACGCGGCACTCAAGGCGTTCATCGTCACCCGCATCGGCGACGTGTTCATGGCCATCGGCCTGTTCATCCTGTTCCAGCAACTGGGCACGCTGAACGTCCAGGAACTGCTGGTACGTGCGCCGGAGCACTTCAAGGTCGGCGACTTCTGGATCGTTCTGGCAACCCTGATGCTGCTCGGTGGCGCTGTCGGCAAATCGGCTCAGCTGCCACTGCAGACCTGGCTCGCGGATGCGATGGCCGGCCCTACCCCGGTTTCGGCACTGATCCACGCCGCGACCATGGTCACCGCCGGTGTCTACCTGATCGCCCGTACCCATGGTCTGTTTGCCTTGGCGCCGGACATCCTGCACCTCGTCGGCATCGTCGGTGGCGTGACCCTGGTACTGGCCGGTTTTGCCGCGCTGGTGCAGACCGACATCAAACGTATCCTCGCCTACTCGACCATGAGCCAGATCGGCTACATGTTCCTGGCGCTGGGCGTTGGCGCCTGGGAAGGCGCGATCTTCCACCTGATGACCCACGCCTTCTTCAAGGCCCTGCTGTTCCTTGCTTCCGGTGCGGTGATCGTTGCCTGCCACCACGAGCAGAACATCTTCAAGATGGGCGGTCTGTGGAAGAAACTGCCACTGGCCTACGCCAGCTTCATCGTCGGTGGTGCCGCGCTGGCCGCTCTGCCACTGGTTACCGCAGGCTTCTACTCCAAGGACGAAATCCTCTGGGAAGCGTTCGCCAGCGGTAACCAGGGTCTGCTTTACGCAGGTCTGGTCGGTGCGTTCATGACGTCGCTGTATACCTTCCGCCTGATCTTCATCGCGTTCCACGGTGAAGCCAAGACCGAAGCCCACGCCGGCCACGGCATTGCCCACTGGCTGCCGCTGTCGGTGCTGATCGTGCTGTCGACTTTCGTCGGCGCGATGATCGTGCCACCGCTGCACGGCGTACTGCCGCAAAGCGTCGGGCATGCCGGTGGCGAAGCCAAGCACAGTCTGGAAATCGCCTCGGGCGCCATCGCCCTGGCCGGTATCCTGCTGGCAGCGCTGCTGTTCCTTGGCAAGCGTCGCTTCGTCACGGCGATCGCCAACAGCGGCATCGGCCGTTTCCTTTCGGCCTGGTGGTTCGCTGCCTGGGGCTTCGACTGGATCTACGACAAACTGTTCGTCAAGCCGTACCTTGCGATCAGCCATGTACTGCGCAAAGACCCGCTCGACCAGACCATCGGTCTGATCCCGCGTATGGCCAAGGGTGGTCACACTGCCCTGAGCCGCACCGAGACCGGTCAACTGCGTTGGTACGCCGCCTCGATGGCTGCTGGTGCCGTGCTGGTGATCGGCGCCATCGTGCTGGTAGCGGTCTGATATGAACCTTGCGAATTTGCGAAAGGAAACGAGCCCGTCATGATTCTGCCTTGGCTAATCCTGATCCCCTTCATCGGCGGCCTGCTGTGCTGGATGGGTGAGCGCTTCGGCGCTACCCTCCCGCGCTGGATTGCGCTGTTGACCATGACCCTGGAACTCGCGCTCGGCCTCTGGCTGTGGGCCCACGGTGACTATTCATTCGCACCGGCGCCGGGCGCCGATCCGACCTGGGCGCTTGAGTTCAAGCATGTCTGGATCCAGCGTTTCGGCATCAACGTGCACCTGGCCCTCGACGGCCTGTCGCTGTTGATGATCCTGCTGACCGGTCTGTTGGGTATCCTCTCGGTACTCTGCTCGTGGAAAGAGATTCAACGTCACGTTGGCTTCTTCCACCTCAACCTGATGTGGATTCTGGGCGGTGTGGTCGGCGTGTTCCTCGCCCTCGACCTGTTCATGTTCTTCTTCTTCTGGGAAATGATGCTGGTGCCGATGTACTTCCTCATCGCGCTCTGGGGTCACAGTTCTTCGGACGGCAAGAAAACCCGGATCTACGCGGCGACCAAGTTCTTCATCTTCACTCAGGCGTCCGGCCTGATCATGCTGGTGGCGATCCTCGGTCTGGTGCTGGTCAACTTCAACAACACCGGCGTGATCACCTTCAACTACGCCGACCTGTTGAAAACCAAGATGTCGATGACCACCGAGTACATTCTGATGCTCGGCTTCTTCATCGCTTTCGCGGTCAAGCTGCCCGTCGTACCGTTCCACTCCTGGCTGCCTGATGCTCACGCCCAGGCACCGACTGCCGGTTCCGTCGACCTCGCCGGTATCCTGCTGAAAACCGCGGCCTACGGTCTGCTGCGTTTCGCCCTGCCGCTGTTCCCGAACGCTTCGGCCGAGTTCGCGCCGATCGCCATGACCCTGGGTCTGATCGGGATCTTCTACGGCGCGTTCCTGGCGTTCGCACAAACCGACATCAAGCGTCTGATTGCCTTCTCTTCCGTTTCCCACATGGGCTTCGTGTTGATCGGTATCTACTCCGGCAGCCAACTGGCGCTGCAAGGCGCAGTGATCCAGATGCTGGCGCACGGTCTGTCGGCAGCGGCACTGTTTATCCTCAGCGGTCAGTTGTACGAGCGTCTGCACACTCGTGACATGCGTGAGATGGGCGGTCTGTGGTCGCGTATCGCTTACCTGCCGGCGATCAGCCTGTTCTTCGCTGCGGCGTCGCTGGGCTTGCCGGGCACCGGTAACTTCGTCGGCGAATTCCTGATCCTGATTGGCTCCTTCGCCAGCGCTCCATGGGTCACGGCGATTGCCACGTCCGGTCTGGTGTTCGGTTCGGTCTACTCGCTGATCATGATCCACCGTGCCTACTTCGGCCCGTCGAAATCCGACGCGGTGCTGCACGGCATGGACGCGCGCGAACTGATCATGGTGCTCGGTCTGGCGGTGCTGCTGATTTACCTCGGCGTCTACCCGCAACCGTTCCTCGACACCTCTGCCGCCACCATGCATGGCGTGCAGCAGTGGCTCGGCACCGCCTTCTCTCAACTCGCTTCGGCCCGGTAAGAGCGCTATGGAATTCACGATTCAACACTTTATTGCGCTTGCGCCACTGTTGATCACCAGCCTCACCATTATCGTGGTGATGCTGGCAATCGCCTGGCGCCGCAACCACTCGCAGACCTTCCTGATTTCGGTGGCGGGTCTGAACCTGGCCCTGCTGTCGATCCTGCCTGCGTTGAAAGTCGCGCCTCTAGCCGTGACCCCGTTGCTGCAGATCGACGCGTTTGCCTGCCTGTACATGGCGATGATCCTGGTCGCCACCCTCGCCTGCGTCACCCTCGCCCACGCCTATTTGGGTGATGGCGGTTCGGGTTACCCGGGCAATCGCGAAGAACTGTACCTGCTGATCCTGATGGCCGCCGCCGGTGGTCTGGTGTTGGTCAGCGCGCAGCACCTGGCCGGGTTGTTCATCGGTCTGGAACTGCTCTCGGTACCGGTCTACGGTCTGGTGGCTTACGCCTTCTTCAACAAGCGTTCGCTGGAAGCCGGCATCAAGTACATGGTGCTGTCGGCCGCCGGTTCCGCGTTCCTGCTGTTCGGTATGGCGCTGCTCTACGCCGACGCCGGTTCGCTGAGCTTCGTTGGCATCGGTCAGGCCCTGGCTGCAACCGGCCTGCCAAGCCCGCTGGCGCAACTGGGCCTGGGCATGATGCTCATCGGTCTGGCGTTCAAGCTGTCGCTGGTACCGTTCCACCTGTGGACGCCGGACGTCTACGAAGGTGCACCGGCACCGGTGGCGGCGTTCCTCGCTACCGCTTCGAAGGTCGCAGTGTTTGCGGTGATGGTGCGTCTGTTCCAGCTCTCCCCTGCTGCCAGCAGTGGTGTGCTGAGCGATGTGCTCAGCGTTATCGCGGTCGCCTCGATCCTGTTCGGTAACCTGCTGGCCCTGACCCAGAGCAACCTCAAGCGTCTGCTCGGTTACTCGTCGATTGCGCACTTCGGCTATCTGCTGATCGCGCTGGTGGCGAGCAAGGGTCTGGCGGTGGAAGCCATCGGCGTCTATCTGGTGACTTATGTAATCACCAGCCTCGGCGCGTTCGGCGTGATCACCCTGATGTCGTCGCCGTACAACGGCCGCGACGCTGACGCGCTGTACGAGTACCGCGGCCTGTTCTGGCGCCGTCCGTACCTGACCGCCGTGCTGACCGTGATGATGCTGTCCCTGGCCGGCATCCCGCTGACCGCCGGCTTCATCGGCAAGTTCTACATCATCGCCAGCGGCGTCGAAACGCGTCAGTGGTGGCTGGTCGGCGCATTGGTACTGGGCAGCGCCATCGGCGTTTTCTACTACCTGCGCGTGATGGTCACCCTGTACCTGATCGAGCCTAACCTGCGTCGCCACGACGCCCAGCTGCACTGGGAACAGAAGGCAGGCGGCGTGATGCTGCTGGCCATCGCCCTGGTCGCATTCTTCCTGGGCGTGTACCCGCAGCCATTGCTGGTGCTGGTACAGCAGGCGGGTCTGGCGGGCTGATTGCTCGGCTGATCTGGCTGGAAATGAAAACGGCACCTTCGGGTGCCGTTTTTTGTTTGTAGCAGAAGTCGATATCGCCGGCGTTTGTGCAAGCGTCATCGCGGGCAAGCCCGCTCCCACAGGTGTGTGTGTGTGGCTCATAGCATCAGGGTGCATCGCTCCTGCAGTCTCGTGTACTGCCTGGGTTCTGGATACAGCATGAAAGCGTTTTGTACGATATTTTACCGGCCCACTTGCATCCTTATACAAACTCCGAAAGCTCTCTCCTTAAGCTCCGTTTCGTCCTACAGCCAACCCCGGAGAACAGTTCTAAGGTAGGTGCCCTGGCAGGTAGATATTGAATCGAGGCGGGTAATGAAACGAGATATCTTTTGTGAGTTGATGGAAGGTGTCGATGCTTTGGCTGCCCAGCGACAATGCAATGTTGCGCAACTGCACTATCAGCGCAGGTCGACGGATAGGACGCTTGGCTGCACGGAGCATTGGCGCGACTTTGCAGCGCTGAAATATTCTGGCTATATTTATCCAGAATACAGAGGTGAGCTGATGATCATCGTTCCGCTGGCTGAGGCCAAAAACAATTTATCGAAACTCGTCGATGATGCCGCTGCTGGCCAAGTCATCACGATTGCCAAGCATGGGCGGGCGATGGCTCGTCTTGTTCCGATAGGGAGATCCAGCGCACAGCGCATTGGCGCGATGAAGGGCAAACTCGTACTGCCCCAAGATTTCGACTCACCTCTTTCCGACGAAATATTGGATGCATTTGAAGGCACGCAGGCATGAGGCTTCTGCTTGACACGCATATTCTGCTCTGGACGCTAAGTGATGATGCCAGACTGACCACCAACGCCAGAAAAATCATTGAAAATGCAGCTGATATCTACGTGAGCGCGGCAACATTCTGGGAAATGGCGATCAAGGTCGGACTTGGAAAGCTGAATGTCGACCTGGAAGAAATCCGTCAATATTGCATTGATAGCGGGTTTATTGAATTGCCAGTGAGCGCAGAACACGCGATTGCGGTGAAAGATCTTGAACACCATCACCGGGATCCGTTTGACCGCATTATTGTGGCCACAGCAATGACCGAGCCGATGAAGCTGCTCACGGCTGATCCTTTGGTGGCTCAGTACACCGATCTGGCCGTTCTGGTCTGACCCAGCGGTGGCAAGTCAGTCGACATCATTGTGTTTTGCACATCGCTTTCGCGAGCAGGCTCGCTCACACAATGGATAGGTCTGCTCAAAACATCCGATGACACCTTAGGTCCTGTGAGAGCGAGCCTGCTCGCGAAAGCCGCAGATCAGGCAGCAAAGAAAACGGCACCTTCCGGTGCCGTTCGCTTCTCACATTTCCAACATCACTTGCGCGCATCCGCCCAGGATTTCAGCAGTTCGCTATAGCTCACGGTTTCGCCCTTCGGCTTCTCGTTGGCCAGTTTCGGCTTCGGTGCGCCCGGTTGATCGAACCAGTATTGCGCATCGCGTTCCGGGTTCATTTTTGGTGCGCAAGTGGCCTGGGCCTTGGAGCGTTCGAGGCGTTCCATGATGCGGTCCTGATCCTTGGCCAGGCCATCGAGCGCTTGTTGCGGTGTTTTCTCGCCGCTGGCCGCTTCGGCAATATGGCTCCACCACAGCTGAGCGAGACGTGGATAGTCGGGCACGTTGGTGCCGGTCGGCGACCATTGCACACGGGCCGGGCTGCGATAGAACTCGACCAGACCACCGAGTTTCGGCGCCAGATCGGTCATGGCCTGCGAGTTGATGTCCGACTCGCGAATAGGTGTCAGACCGACGATGGTTTTCTTCAGCGAAACAGTTTTCGACGTGACGAACTGCGCGTACAGCCACGCCGCGAGTTTCTGTTTCTCAGGCGTGGATTTCATGAACGTCCACGACCCCACATCCTGATAGCCGAGCTTCATGCCCTCTTCCCAATACGGGCCTTTAGGCGACGGCGCCATGCGCCATTTCGGCGTGCCGTCGGCGTTGACCACCGGCAGGCCGGGTTTGGTCATGTCGGCGGTGAACGCGGTGTACCAGAAGATCTGCTGGGCAATGTTGCCCTGCGACGGCACCGGGCCGGACTCGGAGAAAGTCATGCCGGCCGCTTCCGGTGGCGCGTATTTCTTCAGCCAGTCGACGTATTTGGTGGTGGCAAACACGGCCGCCGGGCCGTTGGTGTCGCCGCCGCGGGTCACGCTTGAACCGACGGGATGACAGTCTTCGACGCGGATGCCCCACTCGTCCACCGGCAAGCCGTTGGGCAGTCCCTTGTCGCCGCCACCGGCCATGGAGAACCAGGCATCGGTGAAGCGCCAGCCCAGCGACGGGTCTTTCTTGCCGTAATCCATGTGGCCGTAGACGCGTTTGCCGTCGATTTCCTTGACGTCTTCGCTGAAGAATTTGGCGATGTCTTCATAGGCCGACCAGTTCACCGGCACGCCTAATTCGTAGCCGTATTTTTCCTTGAACTTGGCTTTCAGATCGGCGCGTTCGAACCAGTCGGCACGGAACCAGTACAGGTTGGCGAATTGCTGGTCGGGCAGCTGATAGATCTTGCCGTCCGGCGCAGTAGTGAAAGAAATGCCGATGAAGTCCTTGATGTCGAGGGTTGGCGAGGTGAAGTTCTTGCCCTCGTTGGCCATCAGGTCGGTGATCGATTCGGTCTTGCCGTAGCGAAAGTGCGTGCCGATCAGGTCAGAGTCGTTGACCCAGCCGTCGTAGATGTTCTTGTCCGACTGCATCACCGTCTGCATTTTCTCGACCACGTCGCCTTCCTGCAGCAGGTCGTGGGTGAGTTTGATCCCGGTGATTTCGCTGAAGGCCTTGGCCAGCACCTTGGACTCGTATTCGTGGGTGGTCAGGGTTTCGGAAACGACCTTGATGTCCATGCCACGAAACGGCTCGGCGGCCTTGATGAACCACTTCAATTCTTCAAGCTGCTGTTCGGCCGTCAGGGTCGAGGGCTTGAACTCGCTGCCGATCCATTTTTTCGCAGCATCTTCGTAGGCGTCGGCCCAGGCAGATGCGCTCAGACCGCTGAGTGCCAGCATGGCTGCCAATGAAATGCTATGTCGCAGCTTATTGTTTTTATCGAACATAGAGACCTCCTGTTTAAGTTGTGGAGCCGCGTTGCCGAACGATTCGACTAGCCCCAACGCATCACAGCCAACAGCCACACCAGGGACAACGCGGACGCCACCCAGATGCTCCAGTCGGTGACGCCGATTACCAGCAAATGCAGGTAGGCGCTGCCGAGAAGACCGATAAACAAGCGATCGCCACGGGTGGTGGCAATCGGCAGAAACCCGCGCCGCAGAATGCTCGGCGAGCGCAATTCCCAGGTGGTCATGCCCACCAGAATCAGACCGATGCCGATGAAGAACGCGGCGGTCGGTGTCGTCCAGCTCATCCATTCCATCATCAGCTCCTCATACCCGACCGAGGGCAAAGCCCTTGGCCACGTGGTTGCGTACAAACCAGATCACCAGCATGCCCGGCAGGATGGTCAACACCCCCGCCGCTGCCAGCACGCCCCAATCGATCCCCGACGCCGACACCGTGCGCGTCATCACCGCCGCAATCGGCTTGGCGTTGACCGAGGTCAGCGTGCGCGCCAGCAGCAGCTCGACCCAGGAAAACATGAAGCAGAAAAACGCCGTGACGCCGATACCGGAACCGATCAACGGGATGAAAATCTTCACGAAAAACTTGGGGAAACTGTAGCCGTCGATGTAGGCCGTTTCGTCGATCTCCTTGGGCACGCCGGACATGAAACCTTCGAGAATCCACACCGCCAGCGGCACGTTGAACAGGCAGTGCGCCAAAGCCACGGCGATGTGCGTGTCGAACAGGCCGATCGACGAATACAACTGAAAGAACGGCAGCAAGAACACCGCCGGCGGCGCCATGCGGTTGGTCAGCAGCCAAAAGAACAGATGCTTGTCGCCGAGGAAACGATAGCGTGAAAACGCGTAAGCCGCCGGTAACGCCACGCTCAGGGAAATCACCGTGTTGAGGCTGACGTAATACAGCGAGTTCAGGTAGCCGGTGTACCAGCTCGGATCAGTGAAGATCACCTTGTAGTTCGCCAGCGTGAAGTCCTGTGGGAAAAGCGTCAGCCCGCCGAGGATTTCGGTGTTGCTCTTGAATGACATGTTCAGCAGCCAGTAGATCGGCACCAGCAGGAACAGGATGTAGACCAGCAACGGAATAAGCTTTTTCTTGCTCATGGCCGGGCCTCAGCGGTTGGCGTCGGAGTGCGTCATGGCGGTATAGAACAGCCACGACACCAACAGGATGATCAGGAAGTACACCAGCGAAAACGCCGCTGCCGGACCGAGGTCGAATTGCCCTACAGCCATCTGCGTCAACGTCTGACTCAAAAAGGTCGTGGCATTGCCCGGCCCGCCGCCGGTGAGCACGAACGGCTCGGTGTAGATCATGAAACTGTCCATGAAACGCAGCATCACCGCGATCAGCAGTACGCTTTTCAGTTTGGGCAATTGAATGTGGCGGAACACTGCCCAGGCCGAGGCGCGGTCGATCCGCGCGGCCTGGTAATAGACGTCGGGAATCGCCCGCAAACCGGAGAAACACAGCAGCGCGACGAGCGAAGTCCAGTGCCAGACGTCCATCACCAGCACCGTCACCCAGGCGTCCATGGTGTTGGCCGCGTAGTTGTAGCTGATGCCCATCGCGTTGAGGCTGGAACCGAGCAGGCCGATGTCGGCGCGGCCGAAGATCTGCCAGATGGTGCCGACCACGTTCCACGGAATCAGCAGCGGTATCGCCAGAATGATCAGCACCACCGAAGACCAGCGGCCCTTGGTCGGCATGGTCAGCGCGACGGCGATGCCCAGCGGGATTTCAATCAGCAGCACGCAGGCGGAATAGATGAACTGGCGCAGCAGCGAGTCGTGCAGACGCGGATCAAGCAACACTTGCTTGTACCAGTCAGCACCAACGAAGTAGCGGCTGGACTGGTCGAAGATGTCCTGCACCGAATAGTTGACCACGGTCATCATCGGGATCACCGCACTGAACGCCACCAGCAGGAACACCGGCAACACCAGCCACCAGGCCTTGTTGTTCTGCACTTTGTTCATGGCTGCGCCTCCTCGTCGCTGACTTCCAGGAGAAATTCGTCGGCATAGACCATCAGCCATTGCGCCGGGAAGCTGATGTAAGCCGTGCCCTGAGGCACCGGTTTGTCTTCAGCCAGACGCACCTTCAACGGTGCGCCGTCGAGGTTGAGGGTCATGATCTTGTAGGTGCCGAGGTCTTCGACGTGTACGACTTCGGCCTGCATCGCGTCGTCAAACGGCTCGTCCCACACATGAATGAACTCGGGGCGGATGCCGACCTTGAGATTTTTCCACTGGCCGTGCTCGATATGGCGCTGCAAGGCGTCGGATAACGGCAGGTGCGTTGAGGCGAAACCGACGCCACCGGGCTGCGGCTGCACCTCGATCAGATTCATCCCCGGGCTGCCGATGAAATAGCCGACAAAGGTGTGGCTCGGCCGCTCGAACAATTCCCGTGGTGTACCGAACTGGACGATCTGACCGCCGTACATCACCGCGATCTTGTCAGCGAAGGTCGAGGCTTCCAGTTGATCGTGGGTGACGTAGACCATGGTGATGTTGAACTGCTCGTGGATCTGCTTGAGCTTGCGCCGCAGCTTCCACTTCAGGTGCGGGTCGATCACCGTCAGCGGCTCATCGAAGAGGATTGCCGAGACGTCGTCGCGCACCAGGCCACGGCCCATGGAGACTTTCTGCTTTTCGTCGGCGGTGAGATTGCGCGCTTTCTTGCTCAGCAGATTCTGCAGATCGAGCACTTCGGCAATTTCCTGCACCTTGCTGTGCACTTTCGCCTCGGCCATGCCCTGATTACGCAGCGGGAAAGCGAGGTTGTCGAACACGGTCATGGTGTCGTAGACCACCGGAAACTGGAAAACCTGGGCGATGTTGCGCTTCTCCGGCGTGAGGTCGTTGACCGCTTTGCCGTCAAACAACACGTGGCCCTGGGACGGGCTGAGCAGGCCGGAAATGATGTTGAGCAAGGTCGACTTGCCGCAACCGGACGGGCCGAGCAAGGCGTAGGCGCCGCCCTGCTCCCAGACGTGATCCATCTCGCGGATCGCGTAATCCTCCGCGCCGCTCGGGGTTTTGCTGTAGCTGTGGGCGAGGTGCTGCAAACGGATTTCGGCCATCAGGCAACCCTCGCGACACGCCGGCCCGGTGCTTGCACCAGACGGCCCTGCGCATCGAAAACGAACAGTTTGTGGGTCGGGATATAGATGCGGATCGGCGCATCGACGTCGTATTCGTGAACCCCGGGCAAGTGCAGCACCAACAGAAAGTGCTCGTTGCGCACATGCAGGAAGGTTTCCGAGCCGCTGATTTCGGCGACCTCGACGGTCACCGCCAGTTCGAGGTCGTCATCGTTGCTCGGCACCAGCGAGATATGGCTCGGGCGTACACCGAAGCGGAACTCGCCCTCGCCCACCGGGCGCAGATCGACGTTCAGCGGAAAGTGTACGAAGTTGGCGAAGCTGACTTCGTTGCCGGCAATGCGTCCCGGCATGAGGTTGATCGGCGGCTCGGAGAACAATTCAGCGGCGAGCACCGATTGCGGTTGGTGATAGACCTCGGTCGACGGCCCGCTCTGGATCACCCGGCCTTCGTGCAGGATGGTGGTGGTGCCGCCGAGGGCCAGCGCTTCGTTGGGCTCGGTGGTGGCGTAGATGGCGATGGTGTGGCGGGCCTTGAACAGCTCGCGCATTTCCTGACGCAGCTCTTCGCGCAGCTTGTAGTCGAGGTTGACCAGCGGCTCGTCGAAGAGGATCAGTTCAGCATCCTTGACCAGCGCGCGGGCCATGGCCGTGCGCTGTTGCTGCCCACCGGAGAGCTCCAGCGGATAGCGCTGCAAGAACTTCTCGATGCGCAGCATGCGTGCGGTTTCCTGCACCTTGCTGTGGATGATCTCTTTCGAGATGCCGGCCTGGCGCAGTGGCGAGGCGATGTTCTCGAACACCGTCATGGTCGGGTAATTGATGAACTGCTGATAGACCATCGACACGTTGCGCAGCCGCACCGGGCGCTGGGTGACGTCGACGCCGTTCATCAGCACGCGGCCGCTGTCGGGCTTGTCGAGGCCGGCCATCAGGCGCATGAGGCTGGTCTTGCCGGACAGGGTGCGCCCGAGCAGAACGTTGAAGGATCCGGGTTCGAATTTCAGGCACGCATCGTCGATCCAGATCTGGCCCTCGACGGTACGGCTGACGTGCTCCAGGGTGAGTGACATGGCTCGGCCTTTGTTATTTTTGGAGTCAAGCGACCGGAGCAACAGAGCGACATTCGTGCCAGAAATGGCAAGTGCTTGATTTGTCTTGAGAAGCAGTGTTTACGGGGGCAAGCGGCGTTCACAGCTGAACACTTTTGAACAGTCGGAGTGATTGACAATGAACAATAGTGAACAACACTCTATGCACGCTTTTGCCCAATCCTGAATGCAAAATGGATCCCCTGTGGGAGCGAGCCTGCTCGCGAAAGCGGTGTGTCATTCAATGAATGCATTGACTGAACCGACGCTTTCGCGAGCAGGCTCGCTCCCACAGGGGGATTTGCGTAGTTTGGAAGATCGGGTTCATAACAATAATAAAATCGCTGCACTCAGAGGCTCGCCCCCATGGCCGCACCTGCTTCGCCGCTGTCCCACGACGCGATCGTCCAGACCTCCTGGCAACGTTGCCGCGCGTTCGGCCTCGACCACCAGAGCGCCCCGGCCTTCGATCAATTGCCCGCCGCCGGCATTGCGCGGTTGCTCGACAGCCATCACTCGCTGGTGCAGACCACGCATCAGGAAGTCCTGCCCTACTACGAAAACATCCTCAGCAACTCCAACTGCCTGATCATGCTCGCCGACAATCAGGGTCAGGTGCTGACCTCATGGGGCACACAGCGCTTTATCGAACCGAATCTGGCCCGGGGCTTTCAGGCCGGGGCGAGCTGGATGGAGCGCAGCAGCGGCACCAATGCGATCGGCACCGCACTGGCCTGTGAGCAAGCGGTGCACATCGAACACGACGAACATTTTCTCAAGGCCAACCGCTTCATGACCGGCTCCGCCGCGCCGATTTTCGACGCCG
>NZ_RCOA01000055.1:0-610 GCF_004307585.1 Pseudomonas sp. Sample_20
GGGCGCACGCTCCTACGATTGCCAGCACGAGCCAGGGTAAGTGGCGCAGCAGGCTGGCCCTGGCCGCTGCTGTGCTCGCGACTTTCAGCCTGAATGCCTTCGCGGCAAAAACCGAGTTGACGGTGTACACCGCCCTCGAAGCCGAGCAACTGAAGTCCTACAAGGACGCCTTCGAAAAGGCCAACCCGGACGTCGAAATCAAATGGGTGCGCGATTCCACCGGGATCATCACCGCCAAACTGCTCGCCGAAAAAGCCCGCCCGCAGGCTGACGCGGTGTGGGGCCTGGCCGCGTCGAGCCTGGCGATTCTCGACCAGCAAGGCATGCTGCAAAGCTATGCACCGAAGGATCTTGGCAAGATCGGCGCGAACTACCGCGACGCCGCCAACCCGCCAGCCTGGGTCGGCATGGACGTGTGGGCCGCGACCATTTGCTTCAACACTGTCGAGGCCGAGAAGCAGGGTCTGACCAAGCCCGTGAGCTGGCAGGACCTGACCAAGCCTGAGTACAAAGGCAAGATCGTCATGCCCAACCCGGCGTCGTCCGGCACCGGTTTCCTCGACGTCAGCGCCTGGCTGCAAACCTTCGGCGAGAAGCAGGGCTGGGCGTA
>NZ_RCOA01000058.1:0-36111 GCF_004307585.1 Pseudomonas sp. Sample_20
TAGCCGGCAGCGGGGAACAAACATTTACGAATCATAAAAGTATCCTGGACAGTCATGGAACACAGGCGACGGTTGCGCACCAGAAAGTGGTGGCAAGTTTCAATGATTATTGAAGGCTTACTTTAATACCCGAGTCAGGTTGTTGCTGGCAATTAGTTGCGCTGTTAAAAAACGCTAATGTTATGAGATGTCGACTACTTGGTTATTAGTTATTTTTAGTCGGTATCTGTCGATAGTGATAAGTGTCCAGGGAGTGCTAATAAGTACCCGTCAAACAGTTTGACCGGCAAAAATAATTATTGCCAGTGGTTGAACTAAATTTGTTTGAGGTTGTTGTCGCCCTGTTTGTGTGAATTGCTCCGCATCTCCACCAGGCATGGCTTGACACGCTACCGGGTATTTATTCAATGACGGACCGCGCTATGAAGATTCTGGTAACGGGTGGTGCCGGCTATATCGGCTCGCATACCACACTTGCATTGCTTGAGGCAGGTTATGAAGTTGTCGTTCTGGATAATCTTTGTAACAGCAGCGACGCAGCACTTCACGCCGTTGAAGCCATTTGCGGCAAAAGTGCATGGATGATTCGCGGCGATGTCTGCGATCGGCCGCTGCTCGACCGGATTTTCCGCGAGCATCAGATCGACGCCGTGCTGCATTTCGCCGGGCTCAAAGCCGTGGGCGAGAGTGTGCGCAAGCCGCTCGAATACTACGAAACCAACGTCGGCGGCAGCATCACCCTGTGTCAGGCGATGGCAGCGGCGGGGGTGTTCCGGCTGGTGTTCAGTTCCTCGGCGACGGTGTACGGCGAGCCTGAAGAGATGCCGATTCGCGAGGATTTTCCTACGGGCAATCCGACCAATCCCTACGGTCAGTCCAAGCTGATCGTCGAGAACGTGCTGCGCGACCTGAGCCTCGCCGAGCCGCGCTGGAGCATTGCGCTGCTGCGCTATTTCAACCCGATCGGCGCCCACGCCAGCGGGCACATGGGCGAAGACCCCAACGGCATTCCGAACAATCTGGTGCCGTATATCAGCCAGGTCGCGGTCGGCAGCCTGCGCGAGCTGTCGATCTTCGGTAATGATTACCCGACCGCCGATGGCACCGGCGTGCGCGATTACATTCATGTCGTCGATCTGGCGGATGGGCATTTGAAAGCGTTGCAGGCGATCAGCGAGCGCACCGGCATCCACACCTGGAACCTCGGCACCGGCGATGGCTACAGCGTGCTGCAAGTGCTGCATGCCTTCGAACAGGCCTGCGGGCGGCCGGTGCCGTACCGGATGATGCCGCGCCGCGCCGGTGATATCGCCGAAAGTTTTGCCGATGCTTCGAAAGCGGCGAAAGAGCTCGGCTGGAAAGCCACGCGCAACTTGCAGGACATGGTCGCCGACACTTGGCGCTGGCAATCGAATCATCCCAATGGTTATTCGCGATGATGGCCATTTAGTCCGATGTTAGTTTCAGTCAGGTTGTTAGATAACGTCGGGAAATTACACTGGCAATGCCATTTGCAAATCCGTAGATATAAACCTGCCGTTCGACTTTAGCAGTTGCACAGGACTGTGAAAGAACAACGGATCTTGTTCGCGCTCTTTGCGGACTTGAAAGCTACCAGCTCTGACACAGATCTGTTTTTAACAGTTCGAATGTTAGAAAGGAGTTGTTATGAAAAAAGTGATGGCAGTTGCCCTGTTGACGATGTTGAGCAACTGGGCTGCCGCCGCTGAAGCGCCGTTGACAGCGGTAACCAATGTAGGTGGCAGTGTGGCGGCTTCGCAAGCGCCCGCGGCCAGTACTGCAATGGTTGCCAGTGCTGTAGCGGCGTCCAACAGCGGTGGCAGTGCCAACGGCGGTACCACCGGTACGACGGGTACCACCGGTACAACCGGCACGCATAACTAACAGGAACATTTGTTAGTGCAGTACAGAGTCGCCCGACGCAAGTCGGGTGACTTTGTTTTTTGGATTCGCCCTTGAATAGCGTAGTGCCATTATGACTCGTAGTGTTTATCTTTTAATGTTGGCAAGTCTCGCTTTGCAAGGTTGCATGTTTTCCCCCGGCCAGTACCTGAGCACCAGCGATATCACCCGCCAGGGTGCCAGCGAAAGCAGTCGGGTCGAGCTGATTCCGATCACCCCGAAGCTGATCGCCATGAACCGCGCCACGCAGAAGCGTGAGTCGCTGCCGGCGGAGCTGCTGGTGACGCCGGCGGAATATCGCATCGGCAACAATGACGTGCTGTATATCACCGTCTGGGATCACCCGGAGCTGACTGCCCCCTCCGGCGCGCAACAACAGATCGATGCCAACGGCCGTCTGGTGCGCTCCGATGGCACGCTGTATTACCCGTTCATCAAGGAAGTCCAGGCCGCCGGCCGGACCATCCAGCAACTGCGCGCGGACATCGAACAGCGCTTGTCGGCGTTCATCGCCGAGCCGCAGGTCGACGTCGCGGTGTTGCGCTTCGCCAGTCAGAAAGTCGTGGTCACTGGCGCCGTCACGAAGGCCGGCCCGCAAGCGATTTCGACCAATCCGCTGAGCGTGGTCGAGGCCCTCGGTTCCGCTGGCATCGACACCAACAACGCTGACTTGTCCGGGCTGTTGCTGACGCGCAACGGGCGGGTGTATCCGCTCAATCTCGACACGCTCAATCAGCAGGATTCCGAACTGCAGAACGTCTACCTCAAGGGCGGCGATCAGCTGTATCTGCCGTACAACGACAACAAGCGCATCTACGTCATGGGCGAGGTCAACCAGCCGCGCGCGCTGAGCTTCAAGACCGCAACCATGAACCTGTCCGACGTGCTCGGTTCGGTCGGTGGCCTGAGTCAGACCAGCTCCAACGGCAACGCGGTCTATGTCATTCGCGGTGTGGAAAACCTCGACGTCGAGCCGGCGAAGATCTATCAGCTCGAAGCCGAATCACCGACCGCCATGGCACTGGCTTCGCACTTCCAGGTGCGGCCGCAGGATGTGGTCTACGTCGGCCCGGCCAACGTCACTCGCTGGAACCGTTTCATCAGCCAGTTGGTGCCGTCGGCGTCGATTGTCGGCACCGGGGCTTCGGCAGCGAAGAACTGGAGCGAATACAGCAACAACAGCAAATAAGGCCGCCCGACTGTGAACCTATTGAAAGTGGGCGTCTGCCTGATGGCGGCCTCGTTGCTGTGCGGCTGTAACCCGCTGATGAGCGCATCGCTGAACAACCTTAAAGCCGCCGTCGTCGGCCCCGACGAGGTTGATGTGACAGCGGCCGAAGTCGCCGGGGTCAACTACCCGCAACTGAAACTCACCACACCGTCCGGCTCAGGCGTGCTGGCGCTGGTGCGCGAGCGTGAAGACCTGCAATTCTGGGTCGCCTCCGGCAAGCAGGTTTTGCTGCTGCGCGATGGCCTCGCCGTGCGCAGCATCGGCCTCGGCCTGCAAGGTGATCTGGATGGCACGCGGCTGGCCGATGACTCGCCGTTCAAGCAAGGCCTGCATCACGTCGCCGACGGTTTCACCACACGGCGCTGGATCGATCTGTACAAAGGCCAGGAAGTCGGCGTGATCGTCAACAGCCGCTTCTCGCGCCGCGCCACCGAAACCCTGGAAATTCTCGACAAGCCTTACTCGGTGCTGCGCATCGATGAACAGATCGACGCCCCAGCCATCGGCCTCAGCGCAACCAACCGTTATTGGGTCGACCCGCGAGACGGTTTCATTCTGCAGAGCGAGCAGCAACTGACCTCGCAATTGCGCGTCAAGCTGGTTCAGCTGACGCCTGATCGCAGGCATCTGCCGTGAAGCGCTTAAGCCTAATCGCGGCGGGTCTTTTGCTGATCGCTGGGGCGAGTCAGGCCGCCGTCACTGTGTCCGGCGACGTCGCCAATCCCGGGCCGATCGCATTGCCGCCGGGTGGACGCCTGTTCGATGTGATCAGCGAAGCCGTGCCCAATGCCGAAGGCTATTGGCTGGCGGGCGGCTTGTTGCGCCAGTCGCTGGTCGAGGAACAGACGCGGCTCAAGGTCGGCGTGTTGTTCGATCTCGAGGTGCTGCAGCGCATGGCGACGCTGTTCGATCGGCCAAGCCGCGCGGCACTGGCACAGCGCATTGCCGAAGAGGTTCGACAAATGCCAGTGACCGGACGGCAGATCGCTGACCTCGATCCGGTAGCGGTGGAAGTCGGCTTCGCGCGCAACATTCGTCTGGATGACGGCGATCGGCTGATCTACCCGAAACGGGTTGATGAAGTGCAGGTGTTGGGCGCGGTCACCGAGCCATGTCACTTGCCGTACCAGCCATTGCAGGAGGCCCGCGAATATCTCGAAGGCTGCTCGATTCTCGACGATGCCGAGGCCGATTACCTGTGGTTGATCCAGCCCAACGGCGTCTCGCGGCGCGTCGGCATCGCGCACTGGAATCGCGAGTCCGGGCAGTTTCCGGTGGCCGGCAGCAGGATTCTGGTGCCGATAAAAAATGATGATCTTGATCCGCCTCTTCCTGAACTGAATCAGCAGTTGGCCGAATTCATTGCCACGCAGCTGGCCGAGGTGGTTCGTTGAAGTTACGTTTTGCAGCTGTGTTGTTATTGCCCTGCGGTCTGGCTCACGCCGAGCCGCGCATCACCCAGAATGACTTCGGTGGCGCCGGTCTGTTGCAGACGCCGACGGCGCGCATGGCCCCGGCCGGCGAGCTGAGCGTCAACGCCAACCGCACCGACCCCTACAGCCGCTACAGCGTGTCGTTGCAACCGCTGGACTGGCTCGAAGGTTCGTTTCGCTACACCGCGATCACCAACCGGCCCTACGGCTCGGAGGCCCTCAGCGGCAGTCAAAGCTACAAGGACAAGGCGGTCGACGCCAAAGTGCGCCTGTGGCAGGAAAGCCACTGGGCACCGGAAGTGGCGCTGGGCTTTCGAGATATCGGTGGTACCGGTTTGTTCTCCAGCGAATTCTTCGTCGCCAACAAGCGCTTCGACAATTTCGACTTCAGCGCCGGCATCGCCTGGGGCTACATCGGTAATCGCGGCGACTTCGACAACCCGCTGGGCTACGTCAGCAATCGCTTCGATACGCGCCCGGCGCTGGAAGGCACCGGCGACGTCAACTCCGGCTCGTACTTTCGCGGCAAGCCTTCACTGTTCGGTGGCGTGAGCTACCAAACGCCGTGGGATCGGCTGAGCCTGAAGCTGGAATTCGAAGGCAACGACTACAAGAACGAGCCGAAGGACAACGAGATCAAACAGGACTCGCCGATCAACCTTGGCGCGGTGTTCAAGGTGACCGATTCGATCGACCTGAGCGCCGCGTGGGAGCGGGGCAACACGGCGATGTTCGGCGTGACGTTTCACACCAATTTCGTCAGCCGCAAGGCGCCGGCCAAGACTTACGATCCGACCCCCGAACCGCTGCCGGCGAAGGCGCCGACGACCTCGATGGAACAGGTCAACTGGGCCGATGTGTCGCGGCGTTTGCAGCAGAATGCCGGGTACAAGGTCGAGCGCATCAGCCAGCGCGATTCCGAACTGATCGTCTATGGCGAGCAGCAGCGTTATTTCCATTCGTCCAAAGCCGTTGGCCGCGCGAGCCGGATTCTCGACAACAGCGTCAACGACGACATCGACTGGTTCACCGTGGTCAACAAGCGCTACGACCTGCCGCTGGAAGAAACCAGCCTGCCGCGCCAGACCTTCCGCGAAGTGATCAACAATGAAGAACCGTTGGAGTCGCTGCACCGCACTACCGAAATCAACCCGGCGATGCCGCACAACGAGAAAACCCTCTACACCGAAGCGCCGCAGCATTTCAGCTATGGCGTGGGGCTGGGCTTCAAGCAGAACGTCGGCGGCCCGGATGGTTTGCTCTATCAATTCAGTGCCGATGCGGACGCGGAATATCGCTTCAACCGCAACACCTGGTGGAGCGGTTTGCTCAGCGCCAACCTGGTCAACAACTTCGACAAATTCGTCTACGACGCGCCGAGCGGATTGCCCCGCGTGCGCACGGATTTGCGCCAGTACCTGACGACGTCAAACACGACCATGCCGTTGTTCCAGCTCAGCCATGCCGAGCAGTTGGACAAGGATCTGTACGGCATGGTGTACGGCGGCTATCTGGAATCGATGTTTGCCGGCGTCGGCGCGGAAGTGTTGTTCCGCCCGACCGGCGAGCGCTGGTCGCTGGGCGCGGATCTGAACTGGGTGCGCCAGCGTGATTTCGATCAGGGCTTTGCCTTGCGCGATTACTCGGTAGTGACCGGGCATATCACCGGCTATACCGACCTGCCGTTCGACACGCTGGCGGCGGTCAGTGTCGGTCGCTATCTGGCCGGAGACTGGGGCACCACCGTGGACATCTCGCGCGAGTTTTTCAACGGCGTGCGCGTCGGTGCCTGGGCAACCATCACCACGGCCAGTAGCGCGGAATATGGCGAAGGTAGTTTCGACAAGGGCCTGTACCTGTCGATCCCGTTCGACGAAATGATGAGCATGTCGACCATGCGCCGCGCCAACCTGGTCTGGGCGCCACTGACCCGAGATGGCGGCGCCAGACTGAGCCGCAGCTATCAACTGCACTCGATGACGGATAGCCGGGAAGGGGACATGTTCTATCGCAACTTCGAAAAGATTACCGAGTAAGCGCTGGTCTGTGGGAGCGAGCCTGCTCGCGAATGGTCCGGCACATCCAACATCTCCAGTGCCTGACACAACGCTTTCGCGAGCAGGCTCGCTCCCACAGGGTGTTGTGTTACAGCACAGTTTTCGACCCTAACCCTGATCTCTGTGGGAGCGAGCCTGCTCGCGAAGGCGCCGACACATTCAACATCGCCATCGCCTGACACACCGCTTTCGCGAGCAGGCTCACTCCTACACTTGATCGGCGTCACGCCACACATCCTGGTCATCACCCGAATCCCTGTGGGAGCGAGCTTGCTCGCGAATGGTCCGGCACATCCAATATCTCCAGTGCCTGACACACCGCTTTCGCGAGCAGGCTCGCTCCCACGGGGGCGCACCTGTAGTCGATACCGGTTACCCAAATCCCGCCCACAAAAAAGGGGACTTTCGTCCCCTTGTGATCTGCAGCGCTGAACCTCAGTAAATATCCTTCGACAACAACGTAAACGGCGTCTTCACCAGGATCTTCAGATCCAGCCACAACGACCAGCTGTTGATGTACTGCAGGTCGATCTCGACACGCTTCTGCATCTTGTCGATGGTGTCGGTCTCACCGCGGCAGCCACTGATCTGCGCCAGGCCAGTGATGCCCGGTTTGATTCGGTGACGGGCCATGTAAGCGAGGATCTTGCCCGAGTAGTAATTGTTGTGCGCCACCGCATGCGGCCGTGGACCTACCAGCGCCATATGCCCCTGCAACACGTTGAACAGTTGCGGCAACTCATCCAGGGAAGTGCGGCGGATAAAACGGCCTACTGCGGTGATGCGCGAGTCATTGCGGCTGGCCTGTTTCACTTCGCGGTCATCGTGGACACGCATCGAGCGGAATTTCCAGACCTTGATCACCTTGCCGTTCCAGCCATGGCGGTCCTGCTTGAAAAACACCGGGCCGGGCGAGTTGAGTTTTACCGCCAGAGCGATGATCAACAGCAGCGGACTGAGCGCGATGATTGCCAGGAATGCCACGGTTTTCTCAACCAGACTCTTGCTCAGAGCAGCGGTGGGGCGGCTGGTCAGCGGGCTTTCGTTGAGGTAAATCGCCGGCAGGCCGTCCACGACTTTCACGGAGTGGTTGAGCAGGGTCAGGCTGTTCAAGTCCGGCACCCACACCACATCGACGTTGGCGCCGAGCAAATCGACATACATCGCTTCGATTTTCGCGGCTTCGCACAGCGGCAGGGTGATGTACAAACGACGGATGTCGTGAGCTTCGATCAACTCCAGCAACTCGTCCTGAGCACCAACGACACGCGGTGCGTCGGAAGCGAGGACCGGTTTGTCACCGTTGCTGACCAGACCAATCAGCGGCAGGTTTTCCAGTTGGCTGAGTTTCTTCGCCAGGCCCAACGCCAGTTCGCCAGTACCGACGATCAACGTCCGGTGTTCGCTTTTACGCGAACGCTGGTAGTACTTGGAAAACGCATGCAGCGGCGCGTAGAGGAACGCCTGACCGAGGAAGCCATACACCGCCCAGCTGAGAATCACCTGACGGGAAAACAGCTCATCGGCCTGGCAGACAAACGCGATGCACGCCAGCGCGGCCATGGTCATCGACCAGCCCATGAACAAGCGGCCGAGGCCGGTCAGGTAGTTGTCGCGTTTGCGATAAACGCCGCTGAATGTGTAAGCCGGCACCGAGGCCAGGACGGCAAGGGTGGCGCACATTCGGTAGTAGAACGCGACGGTTCCGGTGTGCTGTTCAGCGAGGATGAACAGCAGCGTCACAACGAAAGCCTGTGCCAGCGCCCATTGGCCCCAAAAGGTCAGTCCCTTGAGGCCCGTGCTTCGATTAATACTGAGAGAAAGATCCATACGATATCCCCAAAAGACGTCCATTCAGGTTTCAACAGTTGAAAGCCGAGTTGTTATGCAGACTTATTGTTTTTGTTTTAGCGAGTGTCTTGAGGTAACAACATCGAGAGCCGAACTGTCGTCAGCCAATAGACTAAGTTATTGCCGGGAATGGTGTCTGACGAGTTCTAACAAGATGGCACAATGCCAACTTTTTAATAATTAAATAGAAGGTTGTTAGAAAAGGTCGTAGAGCGGGGGATGAAAAAGCGAGGGCGTATTTGTTACTGTTGAAGGGTGGAGGCAGGGAAGCTTTTATCGAATCAGGGAGGGTAAACCCAAACAGAGTGCTCTTCTTGTTGTTGTAGTCGCACTTTATCTGTTTGTCTTGGTTTGCGCGTCGCTTGTGATTAAGCAACGACTTCCTGGATCAGGCAATATCCGCGATTTCTTACGGCTCGGAACAATCGCTCGCCATTACTCGCACTCTTGAACTTGTCCTGCAATCGGCTCAGGCACATTTCCAGGCCACGGTATTGCTCGGGTTCCCGACCAATGCTGATGATCAGGTCATCACGACTGACCACGCGCTCTTCATGGCTCAGCATTTTCCTCACCAGCGCGGTTTCCAGGCCAGTCAGGCTGATCGCAATATTGTCCTTGAGCAACACGCCTTGTTCATCGTCGAGATGCCAGGTATCGCTGCAAGGCTCAGTGCTCTCGCTGATATTGGAGATATGAGCGCGTTCTGCACTGCGGGTCGGGAAGCTTTGAAACGGATTGTCTGTTTGCGCGGCTCGCCATTCATTTTCAAGAGTGGCCAGTATGCGTTGAGTATCATGTTCGATACTGCGCGCAACATTCTTTCGGCTGAGGCTTGGGTAACTGAACTCCATGACCATCGGGGCGGAAGAGGGCGAAGCAACACCTTCAACAAACATTTGTGCCTGCGACGTGCCAAACGAATTGAAACGCTCGCTGGACAAGATACTTTCCAGTTCACGTTGCGACGTTGTGCTGTGCGTCACAACAACAAAATATTTTCTGGGGAGGGTTGTACTCGTTTCCATGTCTCTCTCCTAAATACACACCAAAATTGGCTAAAAGATAAATCGGCAGGCGAGCAATGACTTCCTCGGAAGTAATCGTAGGCAGGGTTCTGGCCGAAAATGGCCATCGATAAATTCCACTCGATCTGCTGCTATGTTATGGAGTTTTATTGTTATGTGGCGTGATGCCGTGCTCATTCAAGTGCTTGAGTTTTAATAAGTATGAGGCGCAATTGGAACGATATGGCTGCATCAGACGATCCTTCGTACGTATGCAAAAGGGAAGACTGCCCGAGACTCAGGCAGTCGATATCAGGCCCCGCATCAGGCGATAGCCGTAGCCGCGGATGCTCTGAATCGCGTTTGTACCATACATGTCCTTGATTTTTCCACGCAAGCGACTGATTGATTTTTCCAGTGCCCGAGGGTCGTAGAAATTGGCGTTGAGGCCCATGATGCTGGCGATTTCATCATGACTCAGAATGTGATTGCCGGTGTGCGCAAAGGCCTCGAGGATCTTCATTTCGGCGAAAGAGATATCCAGTTTGCGCCGACTGTCCATCAGGCAGATCCGCGTCGGATCAAGCGTGAGATTGATATCTCGTTGCCAGTCTTCGCTGTTGAAGAACTCCGCCAGCAAGTCTTCGCTGTCATCGCTCAATGTGTTGAGCTTGATACAGGCATCCGCCCCGGCGAGGAAATACTTGATCTTGTTGACGGCACCGCGGCCGGTGACAATTGCGCAAATAAGCGGCTTCAAGTTGTCATCGCGCAGGGTCTGCACCAGGGCCAGATTTTCTTCGATGGCTTGTGGACTATCGATGATGACGAAAATGGCGCGGTAGGAACCGATGTAACCGTGCTGCTTATATGAACTAGTGAAAGCACCTGTTTCCAGGATCATATCGGGCTGCACGTGCTTTGCGATCAGCGATCTGAAATGATCAGCCACACCCAGTGTACGACCCAGAGCAAGAACACCGGATTCATCATTTGTCGGGCGCGGACTTCTCGTCGCCAAGTTCCCTGAGAGCATCATGCGTTGACTCGAATTAGGTGCTGACATCGGGATGTTAAAGCACCGGTTCTTATCTGTGACTGACAATTGGTAACATTTGCGCGGATTTTAGACGTGTCTCCCGAGATTTCTAACAATAACTAAGCTTTTCAGGCTTTTAGTTGATTTCCTCGGGGTTGTGAACTAGCGCGTAGATGATGGCTATATGCAATGGTGCCACTATTTTGAGCTTGTGGCGATGGCTTTGTCTATGTCCTTTTGCCACTGATTGGCCATGTCAGCAATGTGTGAGGTTGATCACACTTCATATCTGAACTGAAATATTTGTTGTAATAGATGTAAATTTTTTCCGTTTAGTTCGTCGGCCGACGATTACTAACAGTTCTTGAGTCTAACTCTGCATAAACCCTATTCTTCCGGATCGGCGAATCGCCGTATGCATTACTTCAGATACTCAACCCCTGAGTGTTATTGACTGGTCGCTCACCCTGAGTGCTCTGACGGAGGATTAATGGATTTCTGGACCCTTTTCCAGGTATTGATATTGGGCGCGGTAGAAGGCTTGACCGAGTTCTTGCCCATCTCGAGTACCGGCCACCAGATTATTGTCGCCGACCTGCTCGAGTTTGGCGGCGAACGCGCCATGGCGTTCAACATCATTATTCAACTGGGGGCCATTCTGGCTGTGGTCTGGGAATTTCGTCCGAAAATCTTCGAAATCGTCAAAGGCCTGCCCACCGAGCGCAACGCGCAACGTTTCACCCTTAATCTGCTGATCGCGTTTTTCCCGGCCGTTATCCTCGGCGTGTTATTCGCCGACGCGATTCATGAATACCTGTTCAACCCGATCACCGTTGCGGTGGCCCTCGTTGTTGGCGGCATCGTCATGTTGTGGGCCGAACAGCGCAGCCATGTAGTCAGCGTCGAACATGTCGACGACATGTGCTGGTCCCACGCGTTGAAGGTCGGTTTCGTACAATGCCTGGCGATGATTCCCGGCACCTCGCGTTCCGGCTCGACGATCATCGGCGGTCTGCTCTTCGGCCTTTCGCGCAAAGCCGCCACCGAGTTCTCGTTCTTCCTCGCCATGCCGACCATGGTCGGCGCCGCCGTGTACTCCGGCTACAAATACCGCGACCTGTTCCAGCCCAACGATCTGCCAGTCTTCGCCCTCGGCTTCGTCACCGCGTTCATCTTCGCCATGATTGCTGTGCGTGGCCTGCTCAAATTTATCGCCAACCACAGCTATGCCGCGTTCGCGTGGTACCGGATCGGTTTTGGATTGTTGATTCTGGCGACGTGGCTGTTTGGTTGGGTCAACTGGACCGCCGCAGCGGCCGCCTGATCACTGCGCGCTGATCAACGCCGCCACGGCGAGATCGTTTAACGTCGAATCCGACGACTCCTGACGAAAGCGCTGCAAGGCCGAGGTGAAATACGCAGCCTGCAGCATGCCGTCGCTGGCCAGATAGAGTCGTGCGTCTTCTTGCTCCTCGGCAGAGTAAACACGCTTGTGACTGTCGGTCGTTTCCTGGCTAGACGAAATAGGTGCGAGGATTAAAGACACCAAAGTGAAGCCGGAAAGCTGCGTCACCTCCCACGGCGTATCGGTACGGCCCATGCAAAAGCCATCGCAGTGCGCATAAACGTTGGAAGTGAAGCTGAACAAAGCGAGGAGGGTGAAACGCTTGAAACGTGAAAAAGTAAACGCGGGCATAAACAAAAGACATCCTGTCAGTACATCAAAATACCGGGCAACGCTCATGCGCCGCCCGCACACTCAAACCATCAATCAACGACCTTCAAGCAACTCAGCCGCCTGATCCAGCAACGCCAACGGATCCTTGGCCTTGTGAATATCCACCGACAACAACTGACGAAACTTGCGCGCCCCGGGGAACCCCGTGCCCAAACCCAGCACGTGCCGCGTGATGTGATGCATCGCACCACCGGCCAGCAAATGCTCAGCTATATAAGGCCGCAACTGCGCCAACGCCTCAGCCCGACTGATCACCGGAGCGGTACTGCCGAACAGTTGCTGATCGACCTCCGCTAGCAGATAAGGATTGTGATAAGCCTCACGCCCCAACATCACGCCATCGAACGTCTGCAGATGCTCATGGCAGGCCTCCATGGTCTTGATCCCGCCGTTCAGCACAATCTCCAGCTCCGGAAAATCCGCCTTCAACTGCGCCGCCACGTCATAGCGCAACGGCGGAATGTCGCGATTCTCCTTCGGCGACAACCCCTCAAGGATCGCAATCCGCGCATGCACGGTAAAACTCGTGCAGCCGGCATCGCGAACAGTGCCGACGAAATCGCACAGCTCGGCATAACTGTCGCGCCCGTTAATGCCGATCCGGTGCTTCACCGTCACCGGAATCGACACCGCATCACGCATCGCCTTCACACAATCGGCCACCAACTGCGGATGCCCCATCAGGCACGCGCCGATCATGTTGTTTTGCACACGATCACTCGGGCAGCCGACGTTCAGGTTCACCTCGTCGTAACCGTGCTCCTGAGCCATGCGCGCGCAGGCGGCGAGATCGAGCGGAACACTACCACCGAGCTGCAACGCCAGCGGGTGCTCGGCTTCGTTGTGACGCAGGAAACGTTCGTGATCACCGTTGAGCAACGCGCCAGTGGTGACCATTTCGGTGTAGAGCAGGGCGTTCTTCGACAGGAGGCGTAGGAAGAAACGGCAGTGGCGGTCAGTCCAATCCATCATCGGGGCGACGGAGAAGCGGCGGGAGAGTGGGGCGGGTTGTAGAGACATTGGGGGAATCTGGATCAGAAGGGTGAAGGTGGGGGAGTTTATCAGGATTGGGATAGGAGGGAGGCTTACGCGTCGTTACTACGTGCTCTAGCTCACTGATGAGACATATTGTGGTCTGCCCCCTATTTGCCCTCCTGATTCCCAGGAGGTCTCAGTACGAGGGATTCCCCGGTTCATTCCATCGCTACGCTCGTTGGCTTCCATTAGGACTCTACCGTGGTGGGATTCACGCTCGCGTACGGTAACGGTCATAACCCGCGCAGTTGAACAATTGTCTCCGAATTCAGTCGTTGCAATTGCACCATGCCTTGAGGTCTATTCAAACGACCAAGCAATGGAGCGCACCATGGAAAATTTTTTTGTTGAGCTGGAAGCACCGCACCCTCACTGCGTGAAAAATATTGTGTTCGGAGGGAAATTGCCGAAGCGGGGGCTCAGGTGGGAATTTGTAAACGAGTTAAAACCCATTGATCTTTACTGTTATCTGTATGCCAAATATGGAGAGCCAAACGGTATTCAGAACTTTTTGAGAAAAGATGATTCGGATAACTTAATTCATTGGGAGTGGACACTTGCTAGTGAGCGGGGTGTCGTTTCTATTTTGGGGATGAACTTTCGGACTGAGGTTCACTTGATAGGAGATTTTGTTGATTCCGGTCTAACTCTTGAGATGTTTATAAGTCAAATTAAGTCTGATTTTAAAAACTATGGCAAGAAAATATCTGCTTTTCGGCTAGAACTTGAAAAGTGGACCAGATTTTTTAATCCCTATAGTAGGATAAAAAGTTCGGTTGAGCAGAATTTTAAGCAACTCGATATGCTAGATATTAATCCTCGTAGGGACCGACTGCCTCATCCTGGCGAAGGAACTGACTTTGACGAGTTTAAATATCGCTGGCAGGCTCTAAACGAAAGATACAGCTCCGCCGTTGGTCTTGTATTTGGTCTCCGTGCCATGCTACCCGTGCTGGCCGAATCATTTGTGAATCTTCTCATATTCGTACTTGCTCGTCCCGAGATTAAGGCTAACGATCGCCTTTTTCAAAACGTCGTCCGTCAGCCAATTGATGTTAGGGTACAAATGTTGTCCGTGCACTGCATAGGCTTTTCGAATGTAGTGGATTATGCCTCAGAGGAGTGTAAGGCATTTCACACTCTAATGAATGATCGGAATGACCTTTTACATGGGAATATAGAGATACCGAAGCTCGCAATGGGAGATGTTTATTTCCGAGGAAAGATTCCTTTGTTTCTCCAATATGAGGATATGTGGAGCGAGTCCATTGGCGCCTCTTTGCGATCAATTAAGTTTGATACGATTCGACAAGACCGAAAGGTAGTCGAGGACTTCATTAATTATCTTGTAGGTAGACTCGCCCCACAATATGCAGAAACCATCGAGCACATTGCCAGTCAGCGGGACCTCGGTATGAATATCAAGACGGGGAGGCTCGGGGTTTTGTTCTCAGACCAGATATCCGATTTCCGCGCCGTGTTCAAAGCTGGGGAGCCTTGATTCGGTAGCACTCGTCGGCCCAGGTCGGTGCCAAAGTTTTGGGTGGGAAAAGGGGACGTAACTATTTGCGCTGTATTTATTCTGTGTTTCTGGGTGGCAAATAAATTAGTCCCCATGTTGCTAAGCGCTAAATAATTGAGTTGATACGTTAAGCGACCGAGATTCCGGGTTGAAGTAGCGTCCAATAACCAGCTCTCCATTTTGGAGATCCGGATTTATCTCTGACGTAGCATAGATAACCTGAAATGGAACGCTGATCTTCTCGCACTCGGAAACAATTAATGCCTGAAGATTATGACTGCGCTCTTTTTCCATACCCCCATCATCGATGCCGTCAAGCATCATGAAACGAGGAACTCGCATGTACGACAGTTCTGCACTGGTTTTAAGTAGCGCCAGATGGAATACATGACGAAGGACGACTGCAGAGCTTTCCGAAAAATTTCGAGAGCCGTTAACGAGAACCGTGTTATCGATAAAGCTAAATTCAACAGTATTTGCATCTATAAATTCAGGTTGTAATTGTAAGTCTTTTTTTAGTAACTCTATCATGTTGCTAGAAAGCTTTGATGAGACTTCTCGTTTTCTGGCTTCTTGCTTTCTTTCCAGGTTGTTAATGAGGTCGTTTAGTTTTTCGACCTTAAAAGTTAATTCGTTTCTGTTTTTTTGCAATTCAGAAATTACAGTGAAAAGTTTTTGGTTCTCATAAGCCTGTTTTATCTCTTCATCTAAAGAGCCTAGGCGTCTTGCTGAGTCTTCAAGAAGAGTTTCAACATTACTCGACCAGTGAGATGATATAGAGCTATATTCGGCTTCAAGTCGCTTGGCAGCTTCTGTAGCAAGAGGAATGTCACGGGAAAGTTTCGTAGCCTCTTCTTCTTTTGCTTTAAGTAGGAGCGAGGATTCTTTGATTTGGATAGAAAGCTCGTTTCTCATTCGCAATATATTTGAACTGCTCGCTCCCTCAGTCAACTCATGCTTGCACAGGTGGCAATCGTGTCCCTCGGAAGCCTGGGGTGTGAGTTCTGTCAAGCAACTAGGGCAAAATAAAAATGATAGTGCTCCGAAGTAATTTCGTGTTTCCTTTGAATCATCCAACCCAGAAAGCCGCTCTTCTAGCTCTTTCAAGAAAAGTTTAGAATCTGCTATTTCTAAGTTTAATTTTAATAATCCGTCTTTAAGGATGGCTTCATATTGCTTTGCGGAGTTTAGCTTGGAGCGGATTCCATCAACTTTGGCAGAGGCCGTGTTGGCTTCTTTTTTTGATAGAGATCGTTCTGCTTTTAAGCCGACAATGTATTCAGTCAATCTTCCTCGCTCAGCTTCAAGCGCTGGGATTACGCTCCTGGAGGCTTCAATGTCCGGAGTTTGTCCAGATCGACCTAAGACATTAAATATACCTCGTAGCTCACCAATAATTTTATCAAGTGATTTTCCAACCTCTCTCACCTCTAATTGGGCAGAGTAAAGATCGTCATCAGAAACACCGCAGAGATAGCCGCCGACCATATCTCTCGTCAAAGCGCTATCGAAATTATCAGTTCTGAATATTGGGCTATGTACTGAAGGTTGATCTGCATACAATACGCGTAGCAATTGGTGCATTGTTAAATTTGAGGCGGCTGCTCCTTGGGCTTGTGGGATTTCCAAAGCGGAGAAGAGGGCTTGAGAGAAACTTATTTTCTGCTCAGAACGCCGAAATGGATAACGCTCCCAGTGATTTACTCCAGCGACAAGAGCGGCCTCAATACTTCCCCAGAAAATATTCAGCGGTCTCTGACTTTCTGGTTCGATATCTCGCAGAAGAGTAGCGGCTACTCCATTTAAGTGGACTTCAACCATAGTTGCGGAGCACATCAGAGCTTCCGGCTTCCATCTTATGTTTTCGGCCCCCAACGAATAGGCTAAAAGATCCATAATTGTGGTTTTTCCGGAGCTATTGCGACCTCTGATAATGTTTACACCATCGTGAAAAGTACAGTCGAAAGCGCGATGTCCCCCTTGCAGTACTATAAGTCTACGTACGCTGAGTGTAGGCTTAAGATATGTCATACTTATACTCCAATAAGCCCGTTCTGTGCTTTAAGCCATTGATGCCTCTCAAGGGAAGTATCGCCAAATCTTGTAAAATAAAGTCTCCAATCTCCGGGCGGCTTTCAAAAAAAACCGAGATTCTTGTTTCTAGGGACTTTGGTAATTTTACATTTGTTCGCGATATTATGCCTTCTGCATAACTAGAGCGATCGACTATTCCTGAAGCTACTAAGCATCCAATGGCTGATATTTGAATGGCGCGCATATCTTTAAAGATGAGGAAGGGGTCAAAAGGATCGTGATAAATATTTTCGAATTTCTTCGCAGTACGCTTGCCATGAGATAAAGTTTTTGGGAGGGTGATCTTTTGTACCGCTGAGGGAAAGGTCAGATAAAAGTCTAGGAGCCTAGCTTTGTCGTATTCAAGGCTTGGTATTACGGATAAAATTGAAAGCATTCGAAATACGCAATGGTATGCATCATAGGCTGGATGATAGATCAGCATATTTGTCCCACCTTATGTGACAGTTACCTCCAAGAAAATAAAGCAATCCCAGTAGGTCCTTGACAGAAATCTCCAAAAAATTCTCGCCGAGCATGGAACATATGTTGTGAAGGATACTGTTTATTGCTGCGTCAACTACAACTCGATCGCCACCTGATTCGATCACTGGCGTGACTGCGAGCATATAGTTTGTGTGAAGCTCATCTAATAAGATGGTATAGATTCTCTGCGCAACTCTTGAGGATTGCTGCCTCATTACCATTTTGGCAGCTTGCTCTTTTTGACTCATCGCAAAATAAAGCTGATCAGTTCTCCCGCTCTCCCGAAGCTTTGCTTCAAGTCCACGGACGTCGCCTTCCGTTGGTGCTGCTAGGTAATGATTAAGTTTTTCGCAGAAGCCAGAGCCATCTTTTTCCTCAACTTCTGCGGCTCGAAGGCGAGCATAAAGCAGGGTCAACTCGTTGAGAGTTGTACCTTGGCGCATATCAATATTAAGTTTATTAATATTTCCAGCAGCCATGTCGCCATGTACGATGTTGTTAGACTGATCAGACACGTCGTTTACTGCCGATTATTTTTGTTCATGTCACCACCGGCCATATCGCCATGAACGGTGTTGTTGTTCTGCGCGGTTTTTCGTTTTTGAGAGTTATTAGTTTGGATCTTGCTAACTACGATTTTCGCAGTCCATCCAGCGCCTAGCCCAACTAAAAAAGTAAATATATGCGTGAGATATTCCATTATCGATCCTAGAAATTCGCTGAGGTAACCATCCTGAGACTAGCGGAGTGCCACCATGCCGTCCAGCATTGTCTAGTCAAACGCTTTTCAAACACGCCATATCGCTTCAACAAGGCAGGTTATGCGCGGCCGGATGATCGCTGGGACGGGAATAGGAACGTATCTATTTATTGTGAGTTTAAACAGCGAAAACCACTCTTGTTTAGGTTGGTCGAGAAGGTGCAGTCTAAGGCCTACACCACCTTGCGCCTCCCCCTACACCTAAGACAGAATCCGCCGGCTTGTGCGTCTAGCCTGCGGGTTTTATCGTCTCCGGGTCACTGAAAACAGTGATCGGGTTTGGTAGCCCGTCTCCGTCAGAAGCACAAGACTACTGTCTTGCGACGACGTTTCTCGTCTTCGTTTTATGGTGGTCATGCGCGGGGCGTCTTCGGATGCGCCGGGGTTCCTGACGACCGGTCTACCAACCTGCGTATGGCCTCCACCCTTCGTTTGGTAGCGAGAGTGATGGCTCCTTTTCGTTTATCCGTCAGGAGTTACACCATGTTCAAACCAACACCCAACCCACCAGAAACCGATCCCGCATCCCCCTACGACTCCTTCAATTCCAAAAAAACTCCACGAAGCCGCCGAGCGCGCGCTCGATCACCATCTCCTTCCCGCCAGCCTAATCATGGCCAGCACCGATGAGCCCGAACGCATGTACCTCGCCAATCCGAAGTACGACATGGAATCCCTGTTGGCCAATGCCTGCGAAACCCTGGGTTCTGCCTCCGAAATGCTCAACAACTTTGCCGCGACGCTGGATAACTCGCGCCGCAAATCTGCGCTAGGCATTGCGCAGGTGGTGATGTTGGCGGAGTTGGCGGTGAATCAGGCGTTGGATAAGGTTGAAATCAAGCCGTAAACCCGTGTCCCTCTGTGGCATGCGGCACGCCGTTGCTGCAGAGGGGCGGGGTTCTGCACTGACATTTTTCATCGTCTTTTCACGCCAGTAGCGATGTGCCACAAATCATGATGGCAATGCGTCATCACGCCACTCAAAAAGTTCAACGATTATACAAAAATATAAAGTTGTACAAGTTTTCCCAAAATTAATAGCATCCCTCCAGACACCTTTGCTGAAACGATAAATCCAGCGTGCAGACGCTCTGTTTGCGACGTGAAGGATTTGTCTGCCGGTGCTCGCGTCGGGCTCTTTTCGACGCTTCAACAGCATTGGCATTTGCATTCCCGGGACAGCTGGAGCGTCCCGTATTCCGCCCTGGATGACGACCCCCGAATGTCTGGACGGTGACTGTGGTTACCGGAGATCAATTTTTTTGTGCCTGGCGTTTCGCGTCAGGACGTTTGAGGCTGAATATGGCAGTAGCATCGAATTTCCTCGGTGACATCAAAGTTTCCCGCAAGCTGGGAACCGGCTTCGGCATTCTTCTGCTGGCCGTTTTGGCGGTTGCCTTCATTGGCTATAACAGCAACAGCGTGCTGGTTGATCGCTTGAGTACGACGCGTCTGATCGGCACGTTGAATGACGCTACGCAAAATATGCGTCTGTCCGAGAAACAGTACGAAGCCGCCGCTGACGCAGCGTTCGCCGAGTCCTATAACGCGCAGTTGAATGTCTTGCAGGGCCTTGTGGGCAAGGCGCTGGACACCTTGACCCGCGCTGAAAACCAGCAAGCCCTGAAGGCGTTGCAAACCACGATTGTTGCCTACGACCAGAAGGTGAAACGGCTGATCGCTGCCGACCAGTCGACCACGGATGCGTTGAAACCGCTGACGGCGCTGTCGGACAAGTACGCGCAAACTTTTGCCAGCATGCTTGAAGGCACCACGACCAGTGCACTGGCGTCTGCCGATGGCGAACGCGTTCGGGAGCTGCGCACGGTGGCCGATTTGCGCAATGGCATGACCACGTTTCGCCTGATGTTGCGTCGTTACATCGCGGTGCCCAACGACGTGAACAAAAAACTGCTGATGGAAACCATCGATACCTTCTTGAGTGATATCAGCAAGGCGCGCACCAGCCTGCCGACGGCGCTGTCGAGCCAACTGGAAGAAGCCCACGCCGGCATGCGCCGTTATCGCGAAGTACTGGTGGAAGTGGCCGGACTGTTTGAGCAGAAGCAGAACATGCGCGAGCAGGTCGACCAGGAAAGCAAGGCGATGGACAAGATCATGAGTGGCCTGATGGACACCCAGCAGCGCCTTGCGCATGAGGATCAGCATTCGGCTTTTATTCAGATGGCGGTATTGACTGCGTTGGCGCTGGTGATCGGGCTGTTGGCTTCGGTGGTCATCTCGCGCCAGATCACTGCGCCGCTAGCGCTGACGGTTGATCTGGCACGACGGATTGCCAAAGGCGACCTGACGGTCCAGGCCAGGTCTGCGCGCAAAGATGAGTTGGGCGATCTGCAAAATGCGATGCAGGAGATGGCGCAGAACCTGAACACGCTGGTGCAAGGTATCGGCAATGGCGTCACGCAGATTTCCACCTCTGCGGAAAAGCTCTCGGCCATGAGCGAGCAGACCAGCGCAGGTGTACGTCAGCAAAAAAGCGAAGTGGATCAAGTTGCCACGGCGATGCACGAAATGGCTTCGACGGTGCAGGAAGTTGCGCGTAACACCACCGATGCCTCCGCTGCCGCGACCCTCGCCGATCAGCAGGCGCGCCACGGCAGCACGGTGGTCAAGCAGGCGACGGTGCAGATCAGCGAACTTGCCATGGCCATTGAGGAGTTGGGCGGTGCGATGAATGTGCTGACTCAGGACAGCGAGCAGATCGGCAAAGTCATCGATGTGATCAAAGCCGTCGCCGAGCAGACCAATCTGCTCGCGTTGAACGCCGCTATTGAAGCCGCGCGGGCGGGTGAGCAGGGTCGTGGTTTTGCTGTGGTGGCAGACGAAGTGCGCTCGCTGGCGCAGCGCACGCAGGACTCGACCAAGGAAATCGAAGCGCTGATCGTCACCCTGCAACAAGGCACGCAAGCGGCCGCGGCGCTGATGACCTCAAGCCGCGAACGCACCCTCGATACGGTGGTACTGGCGCAGAAGGCCGAATTGGCGATTACCGAGATCAATCAGTCCATCGGTACGATCCAAGAGATGAGTCTGCAGATCTCGGCCGCCGCCGAGCAGCAAAGTGCCGTGGCCGACGAAATCAACCGCAGCATTGTCAGTGTGCGTGATGTGGCTGACCAGTCGGCTGTCGCCAGCGAAGAAAGTGCGGCGGCGACGATTGAGTTGGCGTCACTGGGGCAGGACCTGCAGCGAATGACCGCGCATTTCCGCACCTGATCTTTTCAACTTGGCGCACGCGGTGCCTTCAACTATTCAGGCGCCGCGGGGCTGAAGTTATTGCCTTGTTTGCAGATAACTAAGGCCAGCAGCTGTTTTATTTATCGCCATGGAAGGTTGCACGCCGTCATCAGGTGGTTCATGACCGACTTTCCAAAATCATTCGCGTCTCCCGGAGGCTGCCAGGGCTGTAGGAACAAAGGCGTGCCAGAGATGGATTTCGCCTTCGCTTTCCAGCCCATTGTGGACCTGCGCGATCAAACGACGTTTGCCCATGAAGCGTTGGTTCGCGGCGTGAACGGCGAAGGCGCCTTGTCTGTCCTGGAACAGGTGGACGATCAGAACCGTTACCGATTCGATCAACTGTGTCGAGTGCGGGCGATTTCCACGGCGGCTGACTTGGGCATGACGCAGTACCTGTCGATCAACTTTCTGCCGAATGCCGTTTACCGGCCGGAGATGTGTATTCGCAGCACGCTGGAAGCGGCGCGCACATACGGCTTTCCGCTGGAGCGGCTGATCTTCGAGGCTGTGGAAGGCGAGCACGTCGAAAGCAACAAACACTTGATGAATATCTTGCGTGAGTATCGTGAGTTTGGTTTCAAGACGGCGATCGACGACTTTGGCGCAGGCTATTCCGGCCTTAACTTGTTGGCGGATTTTCAACCGGACCTGATCAAGCTGGATATGGCGCTGATCCGCAATATTCACCGTGACCGCGTACGCCAGACGATCGTGCGCAACGTGGTGAACATGTGCAGAGAGCTGGGCGTGGAAGTGATCGCTGAGGGCATAGAAAGTGCCGAGGAAAGAGACTTTCTCGCCGATTGCGGCATTTATCTGATGCAGGGCTACTGGTTCGCCAGGCCCTCGTTCAAATCGTTGGCGCAGATCTCGACGAGTGCGTGGCAGGGGAGATCATCCAATCCGCGCTCTTGTGCAAAACATTGATCACCACCAACACTGGCTGCCGTGAGTGCCATGCGCCTGAATGCCGGTTGTTCTGCGGTCACGGGTTGCGTCGGGTTTCCAGCAGCGTAAATAACCCCATGCCTGCGAGCATCGCCAATACGAAAACCATTGCCTGCCAGTGGCCCGTCAACAGGATGGTCACTGCCGGGCCAGGGCAGATGCCGGCTATCCCCCAACCGACGGCGAACAGCAGGCCGGCCAGGAATGCATTCAGTTTGAGCACGTTCAGATTCCCGACACCGCGTGCATTGAGCGAACCGTTCCCTAAACGCGCGCGGTGGCCGGGTTCAGTGGCTTATTGCGGCACCGCTATCCACTCACGCAACGTCTGCTGATACTTGCCAGTGACCTTGCTCAAATGCAGCCACTGATCGACATACAGTTTCCAGCTGATGTCGTCGCGCGGCAGCAAGTAAGCCTTCTCCCCGTACTGCATGTACTTATGCGGATTCACAGCGCACAACCCCGGTTTGAGTTTCTGCTGATACAGCGCTTCCGAGGCGTCGGTGATCATCACGTCGGCTTTGTTGTCGAGCAGTTGCTGGAAGATCGTCACGTTGTCGTGCAAGGCCAGTTGCGCCTTGGGCAGGAAGGCGTGGACGAAGGCTTCGTTGGTGCCGCCGGCAGGTTCCACCAGGCGCACGTTGGGCTGGTTGATCTGGTCGATGGTCTGGTATTTGGACTGGTCGGCGCAGCGCACCAGCGGGATCTTGCCGTCAGTGTCGAGGGTGTTGCTGAAGTAGGCTTTTTTCTGCCGTTCCAGTGTGACCGAGATGCCGCCCATGCCGATGTCGCATTTGCCGGCCTGCATGTCGGGCATCAGGGTTTTCCAGGTGGTCTGCACCCATTGCACCTTGACGCCGAGGCTGTCGGCCAGGGAGCGGGCCATGCTGATGTCGATGCCTTCGAAGTCGCCATCGTTGCGCTTGAAGGTATAGGGCTTGTAGTCGCCGGTGGTGCAGACGCGCAACTGGCCTTGTTGCTGAATGCTGTCGAGGTGGGACGTGGCCGGGTCGGCGTGAGCGCCAGTCGCCAGGGTCAGCAGGCCGCCGAGGATCATCGTGCTTTTTAGTGTTGTCATTGAGATCGGGCTTCTGAAAGGGAAGGTGGCCCAGTGTAGTGAAAGCCTTCCACGGGTGTCATCCCGGGTCCGGACTCAATGTGCCCAGCCACGCCACCAGCGCCACGATCAGCAGGGCAAGGGCCAACTCCATTACGACACTGCGCCGCAGCGCGTTCGCGGCGATGAGGTGCTGACCGTCGCGCAGCGATTGTTGCAGTGACGGTCCAAGATGAAAGCGGTTCAACGCAGCGAGCACCAGCATCACGGCAAACGCCAGCACCTTGATCGCCAGCAGCTGCCCGTAGGTACCGAACAGCACTCCGTCGAGCCTTGGGCCGACGATGAAAAGATAATTCATCACCCCGGTGACCGACACCGTCAGCACGATCAACGCGCCCACCCATTCGAAGCGTTTCACTGCATCGGCGAGCAAGCGAAGGCGTGTATCACCGATCCGCCCGCTCACCATCACCACCAGCGCCAGCAAGGCACCCAACCAGGCTCCCGCCGCAAGCAGGTGCAAGATGTCGCTGAGAAAGTGCCAGAACCGCAGCCATCCTTCGTCCATCGCGCCATGCCCGCTCCACGCCAGCGAAGCGAGGGCAATGGCGCCTGCCAACGACGCTGGCCACAGACTCGGCCGGATCACTACGATGGCCAGCGCTGTCATCCGCAGCGCCCACGCCAGGCCAACGTCCGTTTCCAGCAGCATCATCTGCAGGTGCGGCCACAACGCCGCGAGCTGGGTTTCGCCACTCATGGCGCGGGTCATCAGCACCAGCCCGGCCACTGACAGCAATGCCCCTGTCACCGCCATGCCCCGCAACAACGGACGGAACCGCAGCAGCGCGTTGAAGCTGTACAAGCCAAACAACGCCAGCCCGAACAACAGCAGCAAATCCACATACAAGGCGAACCGCAGGATGATGTTGAGCAGGTCCGCCATTGTTCACTTCACTTTGAACGTGACGTTACCGGTGATCGGGTGCGTGTCGGCGGACACCGCGCGCCACTGCACCTGATAGGTGCCGGCAGGCAGCGGGGCGAGCGGGGTGATCAGCATGGTTTTCGGATCACTGCTGGCGCTGACTTTGGCTTTCATGGGCATCGGCGAGTGAGCCATGCCACCCATTTCGGTCATTACCAGTTTGGCCCCGGAGAACTGCGTGACCAGGTTCTCGGAAAAGTGCAGCTCGATCCTGCCCGGCGCGGCGCCTTCCGCGCCTTCGGCTGGCGTCGACGAGAGCAGTTTCGGATGGGCCTGGGCGAGGGTGCTCAGGAGCAATCCGCTGGCGAATATCAGGGGCAGGGTCAATGTGCGCATGCAAGGTCTCCGGTTTGTTTTTGTAGAAGAATTCAGAACCACAGCCTGACCCCGAGGACCAGGCGCGCCTCACTGCGATCCTCGTCTTCTTCGCGGGCGTAGTCGGCGGTGTTGCCGTAAGTGCGATTCCACGTCACGCCGATGTAAGGCGCGAATTCGCGGCGGATTTCATAACGCAACCGCAGGCCCGCCTCGGTATTGGACAACCCTGAGCCGATGCCTCGCTGCGGATCGTTTTTGCCGTAGATGTTGAGTTCTGCGGTCGGCTGCAGGATCAGTCGATTGGTCAGCAGGATGTCGTAGTCGCCCTCCAGACGTACCGCACTCTGGCCGCCCTCGCCGAGGAAAGCCGTGGCTTCGGCCTCGAAGTTGTACAGCGCCATGCCTTGCACGCCGAACGCGGCCCAGGTTTGCGGTGCGCCGGGTTTGAAGTCCTGACGCACGCCGCTGACCACGTCCCACCATGGTGAAATCGCGTGGCCCCATAGCGCTTGAATTTCCGCGTCTTCAGTCTTGCCGTTGTTGCGCTCGCCTTCAGAGCGCAGCCACAGCCGATCGGTATCCCCGCCGATCCAGCCGGACAGATCCCAGGCCAAAGCGCTGCCGTCATCGGCGTTCTGCCATTCGAGTTTGTCGGCAAGAAAGTAGCTGTTTATAACGCTGTCATGCACCTGATGACCGACGGGGCTGGTGAACACCGCAGCGCGGTCGGCGTCGGTCACGGGCGGAATCGGCGTGCGGCTTTCGCTGGGCGCGGCGGGCTGCATCATGCCGTCGTCCATGCTCTGCATCGCCGAATGATCCATCCCGGGCATCTGGCTGTGGTCCATGCCCTGCATATCGTCGGCGGCCATGGCAGAGGTGCCGGCGAGCAGCAGCGAGAACACGCTGAGTCGAGTCATGATCGGCCTCTTCATTCTTCCACCCGCACTTCGCGGAACATGCCCGTTTCCATGTGATAAAGCAGATGACAGTGATAGGCCCAGCGGCCGAGGGCGTCGGCGGTGACGCGGTAGCTGCGGCGGCTGCCGGGCGGCATGTCGATGGTGTGTTTGCGCACCTGAAAGTTGCCGTTTTCGTCTTCCAGATCGCTCCACATCCCGTGCAGGTGAATCGGGTGGGTCATCATGGTGTCGTTGACCAGCACCAGGCGGATGCGCTCGCCGTATTTCAGACGTAGAGGCTCGGCATCGGAGAATTTGATGCCGTTGAACGACCAGGCGAATTTCTCCATGTGGCCGGTCAGGTGCAGCTCTATCGTGCGGCTCGGATCGCGGCCGTCCGGGTCTTCGAAGGTGCTGCGCAGGTCGGCGTAGGTCAGCACTCGGCGGCCGTTGTTGCGCAGGCCAAGGCCCGGATCGTCAAGCTTTGGCGCGGTGATCATGGCCTGCATGTCCACCAGCGGATTGTTGTTTTCACTGTCGGGATGGGCTTGCATCGGGCCCATGGCGGAGTGATCCATGGCGCTCATGTCCATGCTGCCGTGGTCCATGCCGCCCATGCCCATGTCGTCCATGCTCACCAACGGACGCGGATCCAGCGTCGGCACTGCTGCCGACATGCCGGCGCGTGTGGCGAGAGTGCCACGGGCGTAGCCAGTGCGATCCATCGCTTGAGCGAAGAGGGTATAGGCCTCGGTTTCAGGTTCAACGATCACGTCATAGGTCTCGGCCACTGCGATGCGCAGTTCATCGACGCTGGCCGGTTTGACGTGCAGGCCATCGGCAGCCACCACCGTCATCTTCAGTCCCGGAATACGCACATCGAAATAGGTCATGGCCGAGCCGTTGATCAGGCGCAGGCGCAGTTTTTCGCCGGGACGGAACAGCCAGGTGAAGTTGTCATCGGGGGCCTGGCCGTTGATCAAAAAGGTATACGTGGCGCCACTGACGTCGGCGATGTCGGTGGGGTTCATGTTCATTTGCGCCCACATCGTGCGATCGGCAACCGTGGCGCCCCAGCCTTTTTCACTGACGTCGTTGATAAAGTCGCCAACGGTGCGTTTGTGAAAGTTGTAGTAGTCGGACTGTTTTTTCAGGGTCTTCATCAGGCTGGCCGGGTCTTCGTCGGTCCAGTCGCTGAGCATCACCACGTAGTCGCGATCGTACTGAAACGGTTCCGGCTCTTTGGCCTCAATGACCAGCGGCCCGTAGACGCCGGCCTGCTCCTGTAAGCCGGAATGGCTGTGATACCAGTAGGTGCCGTGTTGCCGAACCTTGAACTGGTAAACGTACACGCCCCCCGGTTCGATGCCATGGAAACTCAGACCCGGTACGCCGTCCATGTTCGCCGGCAGCAGAATGCCGTGCCAGTGAATCGAGGTGTCTGCCGCGAGCCGGTTACGCACGCGCAGCGTCACGGTATCGCCTTCGCGCCAGCGCAACAGCGGGCCGGGCAGGCTGCCGTTGATGGTCATCGCTGTGCGTGCCGAACCCGTGAAATTGATCGGAGTTTCGCCGATGAACAACTCGAATTCGTTGCCGCTCAGTTCGTTGACGGGCGCGGCGCCGTTCAGCGCCCAGACCGGTGTCCGCCAGAGCCCGAGGCCACCGAGCAAGCTACCGGCGGCCAGGCCTTTGACAAAAGTGCGTCTTGTGAGAATGGAAGGCATGCGCTGGAAATCCCCGTCTGGCTCATGACAGAGAGACTAGCCAGCCCCGGCTTTCAGTTGGCTGAGGCAAACATTACAGTTTTGTCAGTTAACCTGGGCGGCTTACAGGCTCAACCCTTGCTGCACCACTTGCAGCAGATTGTTTTCCGTCAGCGCGATCGCATCCAGCTCCTGGCCGGTCTCGATAGTCTGCAACCACCAATGGCTTTCGCCATGCTCGTCAACCGTGCGCAGCAACGACTGATCACGCCCCGGCACCTTGATCTCGACACGTCCGCAACCATCCTCGGTAAACCGCGCAATCGGATCGAAAATCAGACTGTGATTGTTCGCTTCGATCACCAACTGATCGATGGCGTAGTCGTGGCTTTCGCCGTCCGGCGAACTTTCGCAAACGTGCGTAGGATTGCGCCGAATCTTCAGTCCTACTTCGGTGACTGGCTGTAGCCAGGCTTCGATGCGGTGGTACAAGTCGTACACCTGAGCAGGCCAGCAATCGATTTCCAGCGCCGCATCAGCCTGGGTATGCCGTGTCTGCTTGAGTCTGGCGGCGAGTTCGTCTGCTTTACTCATGTCGGTTCCCTTGTTGGATGTCTGCCTGTTCAGCGTAGACCTTTGCACGGCGCAGGGCCTTGCCTTGCGTCATGCGCTTGCAATACAAGCGTGTCGAAATCAGCACTGGCCAGGTCTGGCCAACAACGAAAACCACGGACGCAGGCGTCCCAAGGAACGGGTCAATGAAAAAGCTGTTTACAATTCTGGCGCTGATCGCGCTGACGGCCGGTAGCATCGGCATGAGTTCGGCGCGTCAGCCAGCGTCGAACAAAGCGCAGGCCGAATCGGTGGCGGGGGTGTTCGACTACTACCTGCTGGCGCTGTCCTGGTCGCCGACTTTTTGTCTGTCGCACAAGGACGACGCGCAGTGCACCGGCAAGGGTTATGGTTTTGTCCTGCACGGTTTGTGGCCGCAATACGCCAAGGGCGGCTGGCCAGAATCCTGTCCGCCGCTGACCAGGCTATCGGCGGCAGAAACCAGCAAGGGCCTGACGATGTACCCGACGAAAAAACTTCTTGATCACGAATGGTCCAAGCACGGTACCTGCAGCGGTCTTGGCGCGGAGGGCTATCTGGACAAGTCCGATCAGGCCCTCGGCGCGGTGAAGATTCCGCAGGCGTTACAGCCGTTCGGCTCGACGTCGTACTACTTCGAAGCGCAGGAGATTGTCGATCTGTTTCGCAAGGCCAATCCGGGTATTCCCGAAGACGGAATTGCGGTGGTTTGCAGCGGCCCGCAGCTGTCGGAAGTGCGGGTGTGCATGGACAGGGATTTGCAGTTCGGCGCGTGTGGCAAAGGGGTGAAGACGCAGTGCCGGGCGGGGGATATTCGGGTACCGCCGGTACGGTGAGCATCAGTAACAGCCTATGAAAAGAGGCGCTTGCATGAGCGCCTTTTTTGCCTGACGATTTGTAGCGCTTGGCAAATTCGCGCATGCTGCGCGCCTCAAAGGATCTGCACGACACATTGCAAGGAGCTGTTCATGAGCGGAAAACCCGCTGCCCGCGTCACCGACCCCACCGCTTGCCCGTTGCCGGGACACGGCACCAACCCGATCGTCAGCGGCTCGCCAAATGTCAATTTTGATGGACTGGCGGCTGCGCGCATGACCGACAAGTCCGCTTGCGGCAGTGCGATCAGCGGCGCTGTATCTGGCACCGTGTTCATCAATGGCTTGAACGCGGCGACGCTGGACAGCACCGGTGGCCACGGCAATGTCGTCATCGGCGGTTCAGGCACGGTGATCATTGGCGACACCGTAGTCGCGGCGCCTTTCAGTGGTCTGCTGCCGATGCCGGTGCACTTCACCGACAAGTTGAAACTGGTCAACGATGTAACTGGCGAACCGATGCCCAACCATCCCTACATGATCCAGCGCGCCGACGGGCGCATGGAGCATGGCGTGTCTGATGCCGACGGGTTTACTCACGAAGTCAGTTCGCACCTGCCTGAAACCATCAAGCTGTTTCTGGAGGAGTGAGGCAATGGCTGCGGAGACGGTAACGTGCGCGAAGGGCAACACTTACAAGCTGCACAAGGAGCATACGCTGACCGACAAGAAGGATGTCAGCGCCAAGCCTGTGCCGGTGGAAAGTACCAAGGTGATCGTGCTTTTTATTGGTGGGGCCGGGGATAAGGAGAGTTATTACTTCTCTGGGCCGTATCGAAATATACAACGGGCGTGGCTGGACTTTAATAAGCGTGCTGAGTCGTTACAAGATGAGGGGAAATACAAGTCGGAGTGGCTGGGCTACAACGAGGTCAGAGGCAAGTCAGATATTCAGCGACATGTTTTGAGTCTGATACCGTACAAAATCTGCCCTATCTACATTATTGGACATAGTCTTGGGGGGTGGAATGGGGCGCACCTTACGAGAATAATGTCGGAGTGGGGGTACAGAGTGCCTATGCTGATTACTTTGGACCCTGTCGGTGAAGGCGCATTGGTGTGGGTAGGCTCGGATATCTATCGTGAGCGTCCCGAGCCCATTGCGGAGGATTGGATAAACGTCAGAGCGATGCCTACTCAAAGAGATCCTTCAGATGGTGTAGCGGATTTTGGCGAAAAATGGCTCATATCTTGCGGTCCTTCCCTTAATGCTAACGTAGATACCAATCATGCAGACGCTAAAGGTCTATTTGTCGCACCTATCTCTGGAGCTAAATCCGCAAGCGATTTGTTGTTCGAATCAGTCATGAGGGAGTTTTCGTGATGTGCAGATTTTTGCTTTGCGCATTGTTAGCCGTTTGTTCCGGCTGTGCGAAAGACCATGCGAAGCCTCCAGCAAATTTGAATTATGTGTCGGTCGAAAGAGAAAGTTTTCGGTTGTACGCTATCCGATATCAATCGGACGTTGATGTTCTGGATCTTTTTAATCGTGGAGAGGGAGTCGGTATGGCGTCAGGGACGCTTGAGTGTGCCTTGGCGGATGACCATGATTTCTCGGTTGATAAAGCAATGCAATTTTCTGCCGTAGGTTTGATTGATTCAGACGTGAGCAAGAGAGAGAAAGAGAAATCTTCCTATCTCACCAGCGCGTTTCTGGTTGAAACCTCCAGCGACCGTAGTTCACAACGTCACCTGTCAAAAACGGAGCTAAATAACCTCCTATACAATAAAACCCAAATCCCCTGCAAAGTCGTCATCACCGCCTTTGGCTACAAAACCTACTACTCAAACACCATGAACATCCCCACCGCCGACCTGCTCCGCGAAATCAACAAACCCGAATAAAGATCGCCGGGGGATTCAGGCAAATCCCCCCGCATCCATCCCCAATTCCCCACGCAAAAACCCCACCAACCCACGCTGCATCCCGCTCAACACTCCCTCGCGGCTGACCAGCGCCAGTTCCGTCGGCGCCAACTCCGGCAGATCCCTACACACCTCGTGCTCTGGCAATACCGCCGAAACCGGTAACACCGAAATCCCTAATCCAGACGCCACCGCCGCTTGAATTCCGGTCAGGCTGTGGCTGCCGAACGCCACTCGCCATGGTCGCTGCGCCACATCGAGCAGGCGAATAGCCCGCTGTCGGTACAGACAGCCCTGCGGAAACAGTGCCAGCGGTAGCACACCGCTGGAGGTGTCGAATTCGGTGCCTTTGACCCATACCAGTCGTTCCGGCCAGGTAGCCCATGCCGGGCCGCTGTCGGGTTCGCGTTTGATCAGGGCAATGTCGATGTCGCCGGCGTCGAGGCGTTGGCGCAGGTCGAGGCTCATGCCGCTGATGGTTTCCAGGCGCGCCTGCGGATGGTTGCGGGTGAAGCCGGCGAGGATCAGGGCCATGCGCCGGGCGTCGAAGTCTTCCGGCATGCCGATGCGCAGCACTTCCAGGTCGACGTCACTGGCCAGCGCTTGCGTGGCTTCGGCGGACAGCGCCAGCAACCGGCGCGCATAGTGGATCAGCAGTTCGCCGTGCTCAGTGAGAGCGACGTTCACTCCGGTGCGGTCGCGCAGGAGTAGCGGGTGGCCGACCAGATCCTCGAGTTTGCGCACCTGCTGGCTGACCGTCGATTGCGTGCGGTGCACACGCTCGGCAGCACGGGTGAAGCTGCCTTCATCGACCACGCAGACAAAGGTTTTCAGCAATTCCAGATCCAGCATGGCGGTATTCCTGATAGTTGTTTTGCGAATGAGGGTTGAGTGTTTATTTAATTTCACACTATCACCGCACGCTCATAAGCTGAAGTCCTCACTGTGGAGGAATCGACCGATGACCTTAAACAACACGCCGCGCCCGCACTGGCTGACCTTCGATTGCTACGGCACGCTGATTCAGTGGGATGAAGGCCTGAAAGCCGTGGTCGAAAAAATGCTCAGCGACAAGGGCGGGCATGCAGTCGACGCCGCTAAGTTGATCGAAGTCTACGACCGTCACGAGCACCGTCTCGAACAAACACCGCCGCACCGTTCCTTTCGCGAACTCAGCATCCTCGGCCTGCAACTGGCGCTGGCAGAACTGGGCTTGCCGAGCCAGCCCGAGGACAGTCAGCGTCTGGCGGCGGCCATCCCGAACATGCCGCCATTTGCCGAAGTGGTCGACACCCTCGCGCAGCTCAAAGCCTTGGGCTTCAAGCTGTGCATCGTCTCCAACACCGACGACGACATCATCGCCGGTAACGTCGCGCAACTCGGCGGCCATATCGACCGGGTGATCACCGCGCAGCAGGCCGGTGCCTACAAGCCGGCGCCGCGCCTGTTCGACTACGCTCATGAGCAATTGGGCGTGACCCGGGATGAAGTGGTGCACATCTGCGCCAGCCCCATGCTCGATCACACGGCGGCGCGGGACATGGGTTTTCGTTGCGTGTGGATCGATCGCGGCACCGGGCGCCAGTTGTTGCCCGACTATCGCCCCGACGCGATCCTGTCCAGCCTCGATCAAGTGCTGCCGCTGTTCAAATCCCTCGGCTGGACCTAAGGAGAATTGCCATGGCTCATATCTTGAGCGGCACTGGCAAAGCCAGACCAACCGCGACGCCGAACCTGGACACCGAGGCGATCATCACCGCCCGCAACGAACTCGCTGCGTGCTTGCAACTGGCCGCATTGCATGGTCTGGAGGAGGGCATCTGCAATCACTTTTCGGCGATGCTGCCGGGGCATGATGATCTGTTTCTGGTCAATCCATACGGCTACGCTTTTTCGGAAGTGACCGCGCAAAATCTGCTGGTCTGTGACTTCGCCGGCAACGTGGTCGATGGCGAAGGTGAGCCCGAAGCGACCGCGTTCTACATCCACGCGCGCCTGCACAAACAACTGCCACGGGTAAAAGTCGCTTTCCATACGCACATGCCGCACGCCACCGCGTTGTGCCTGTTGCAAGGCCCGCCGCTGCTGTGGCTGGGGCAGACTGCGCTGAAGTTTTACGGGCGCACAGCGGTGGACGAGGATTACAACGGCCTCGCGCTGGACGCATCTGAAGGCGACCGCATCGCCAGCGTCATGGGCGATGCCGACATTCTCTTTCTGAAAAACCACGGTGTGATTGTCGCTGCGCCGAGCATTGCCGAAGCCTGGGACGATCTGTATTACCTGGAACGCGCCGCGCAGGTGCAACTGCTGGCACTGGCCACTCAGCGCGAATTGAAACCGGTGCCCCATGCGATTGCGCAGCGCGCCTATGAACAGATGCGTGAAGGCGATGCACAAAGTGCCCGCGCACACTTGACCAGCGCGATGCGACGCCTGGCCCTGCACAACTGATTAACCGTAAAGAAGCAATCGTAAATAAATCGACGAAAAGCGATCATCCAAACTCGCGACGCGCCGATAACTGGGCGGGAGGCGGGCGTTTGCCCGGTACATCCCGGTGGGCTACGCTCACACATACAAGGGTTTCGGGCTCGCGCCCCTGTCGTACCTGCCCAGGACATGCTTTTGCCAATCCCCAATCACGATCCGCATCAGGCCCCCGGCACGCTCAAACGGTTGCCGCTTCGCAAAGCGGCGGTGCTGTTTATCGTTGCGGTGAGCCTGTGCCTGTGCGGTCTGCTGTACCTGCAACTGGAGCAGTCGCGGCGTCAGGATCTGGCAGTGGCGAAGATGGCTTCGGGCAACCTGACCCGGGCCATGGCGCAGCAGGCCGAGGACACTGTGCGGGCGGCGGATCTGGTGATGACCAGCCTCGTCGACTGGATTCAGGACGATGGTTACGGGGCGGCGCAGCGACCTCGGTTGCAGCGGATCTTTGCCCGCCGCGCGCAGCAACTGGATCAGTTGCATGGCATCTTTCTCTTCGATCGCGAAGGGCAGTGGGTCATTACTTCGTTCGCCGATCTGCCTCGTGGCAACGGCGTGGCCGATCGCGAGTATTTCAAGTTCCATCAGCAGAATGCTTCGACCGTTGCGCACATCGGCCCGGCGATTCGCAGCCGCGAAAACGGCGAGTGGATCATTCCGATTTCCAGACGCGTGAACGACCAGCTCGGCAACTTTCAGGGCGTGCTGATGGCGGGCATCCGCATGTCCTACTTCGATCAGTTCTTCAAAAGCTTCAGCCTCGATGACAGCGGCATCATGTTTCTGGCGCTGACCGACGGCACCTTGCTGGCGCGACGGCCCTTTGATGAGTCGTTGATCAATACCTCGGTGGCCCACGGCGAGATCTATCAAACCCTGCTGCCGAACGCTAACGCTGGCACCGCGATGCTCAACTCCGTGGTCGACGGCGTGACCCGCTTGTATGGCTATCGACAGCTCGCCTCGTATCCGCTGGTGGTCTCTGCTGCGACGTCGCAAGACACGATTCTGCAGGGCTGGTATGACCGCGCCTTTCAGTCCAGCGTGATTGTCGCGCTGGTGATTCTCGGGGTTGGCCTGTTCGGCTGGGTGTTCATTCATCAAGTGCGCGATGGCGAACGGATCGAGAAAAACCTGCGCAAGGCGCAACTGGCGCTGGAGCAGATCGCCACCCACGACAGCCTGACCGGGTTGGCCAATCGGCGCTTGTTCGAGCGCTCGCTGGACATTGAATTTGCCCGGGGCGCACGCCAGGTCAGTCCGGTCAGCCTGATCATGCTCGATATCGATTTCTTCAAGCGCTACAACGATGCTTACGGCCATGTCGCCGGCGATCAATGCCTGGCGCAGGTGGCACAAGTGGTGAAGGCTTGCTGCCAGCGCAAGTCGGATCTGGCGGTACGTTACGGCGGCGAAGAATTTGCCGTGCTGCTGCCAGACACGGACATCAACGGCGCGCTGGCGATAGCCGGGCAGATTCGCCGCAGCGTGATCGACAAGCACATCGTCCACAGTGGGTCGCCGACCGGTTATCTCACCGTGAGCCTGGGCTGTTATGCGTTTATTCCGCACGGCAACGACAGCCCGCAAGTGTTTATCCAGCGCGCTGACGCGGCTTTGTATGAGGCGAAAAATGCCGGGCGCAATCGCGCGGCGGTGTATGCGCCGGAAGAAGGTTTTGCCGAACTGATGCGTTCGGATCGCTGATCTCAGTCACACTGTTGAGCAAATGTGGGAGCGAGCTTGCTCGCGAAGGCGGCGCACCGGTGACCAAATCAGTCGACTGACACAATGCCTTCGCGAGCAAGCTCGCTCCCACAGTTACTCAGTGTTGCTTTATCTGGGATGGCTCTTGTTCGTTCAGCCGCCCGTGCCACCGCCCGCGCCACCCGTGCCGCCGCCGGCCGAACCGGTGCCACCGCCCGCGCCGGAACCCGAACCACTGGCGCCGCCATTGGTGCCCGTGCCAGTGCCCATTCCCGAGCCAGTACCGGTGCCGGTGCCGTTATTGGTTCCGCCAGAACCGCTGCCACCCGATGGCGAGCCCGGGGTGTTGTCTGGCGGCATGGTCGAGCTGCTGGCGCCGCCGGACTTGGTGCCCGTCGCATCGGTGCTGTCATTGGCCGCGAAGCTGGGGGCGGATGCCGTGGCAAGCAGGCCGGCCAACAATAACGAAGTGAATTTGCGCGTCATCATGGTACGTCTCCTGATAAAGGGGATTACCTGATATTGGTCTTGCGCACTGAAACCTTGGTGCCCGTCGAGTGACGAGCGGTCAGTCGCCGCGCCAAGTGGCCTACCGTTCTTCTGCAATATTGGCTATTTGCCGAAGCACCCCCGGGGACTAACGTAGCCACACATTCAATCGCTACCCCGGAGCCCACCATGCAACCTCGTGCCGATTTCTACACCGCTTCCCCTGATGCCATGAAGGCGATGATGGCGCTGGAAAATGCCGTCTCGAAACTGTCGCTGGAAAAGAGCCTGCTCGAACTGGTCAAGCTGCGCTCTTCACAGATCAACGGCTGCGCATTCTGCATCGACATGCACACCGCCGACGCGATCAAGGACGGCGAAACCCCACGCCGCCTGTTCGCCGTGACGGCATGGCGGGAAGCGCCATTCTTCAGCGAGCGTGAACGCGCCGCGCTGCTGTGGACCGAGTCGCTGACACAACTGAGCCTGACCCACGCGCCGGACGAAGACTATGAAGTCGTCGCTGCACAGTTTTCGCCGAAGGAACTGGTTGACCTGACGGTGGCGATCAACACCATCAACGGCTGGAATCGCTTGGCTGTGGGCTTCCGCAAACTGCCGCAGGCCTAAGCTGCCCACAATCCCCTGAAGGAGCTGCGCAAGGCTGCGATAATTTGATCTTGTCTTTTAAAGGCAACCCCCCGTGTCAGCCTACCTGTCACCTCTGTTGATTGACTCAACCATTCATGGGG